>JAFSBS010000243.1 GCA_017437165.1 Clostridia bacterium | reverse complement strand
GAATTTAAAAGATTTGTGTTTTCCGAGGTACTGAATGCTTTTTCAGCAAGTTTTTTTCGGTTTAAAACACCATTTTCTAAAATATCTTCACCGAAACTTTCAGTTAGTTTATTTAAAAGCGGTACATTATCAATTAAAACTTCACGAGCTACTATATCACCGTCAATAATATAAGCACCTTTTTCTTTTAAATATTTTGAAACAGTAGATTTACCCGCACCGGTTTTACCCGTAAGACCTAAAAGTGTTTTTTTATTGAGGTCAATTACATTAAAAGCGGCTGCTCTTAAAAGCCTGTTAAGAACTGCTAAATCATCAGTTGTTTCATCTGGACAACGCACAAAACATTGTTTCGCACCGATTTTATCAAGTTTTCTGAGGCAATCAAAAAGATGATTACTCAAAGAACGATAATCATTTTTGTTACCATAAGTTATAAATTCGACCTGTAAATTTTCACCCTCACCATCAAAAACCATTGCATTAGTTTCAGGTGTTTTATTTTTATTTACATATTGACAAAATGAAGTGTAGTCACCTTTTAATATAGTAACTGTAGCGTTGGGTGAGTAATGTTTGTATTTCATACCCGGTGAAGAAACTTTTTCACCCTCTTTAAGTGGGTTTAAAACTGCATCATCAACTAAAACCTTACCGCAAACACTCTCTAATTCTGAAAGTGTTACATTACCCGGTCTTAAAAGTTTCGGTGTTTCACCACAAAGTGAAATTACAGTTGACTCAACACCCTCTTCACTTTCGCCACCATCTATTACAAGTGGAATTTTACCCTTCATATCAGAAAAAACGTGTTCTGCTTTTGTAGGACTTGGTTTGCCCGAAATATTCGCAGACGGTGCTGCAATCGGCAAACCGCTAAATTTAATCAGGTTTCTTGCAACTGTATGTGACGGGCATCTTACCGCTACAGAATTTAGTCCTGCAGTTACGCACATAGGCACTTTTTCACTTTTAGGTAAAATCATTGTCAGAGGACCCGGCCAGAATTTTTCGGCTAACTTTTTTGCAATTTCAGGCACTTCGCTTACTAAATCGTAAATTTCAGAAAATTCTGAAATATGTACTATAAGTGGGTTATCCTGCGGTCTGCCCTTTGCTTCAAAAATTCTTTTAACAGAAAGTTCTGAAAGAGCATTACCCGCAAGACCATAAACAGTTTCAGTAGGCATACCCACTATATTATCAGTTTTTAAAAATTCAACTGCTTTTTCGTATTTTTCTGCACCATCAGTTGCAGAAATCTTTATAATTTCTGTATTCAAAATTACCCCTCGGATGCTTGTAATTTTTTAGCTGTATCTGCAGTTACGAGTGCATCAACAAGTTCGTCAATGTCACCATTCATAATAGCTTCAATTTTATAAAGTGTCAGACCAATTCTGTGATCAGAAACTCTGCCTTGTGGGAAGTTATAAGTTCTTATTCTTTCGCTTCTGTCACCTGTTCCAACTTGTGAACGGCGCTCATCAGCAATTTCAGAATCTTGCTTTTCTCTTTCAACCTCAAGAAGTCTTGAACGTAGAATTTTTAATGCTCTGTCTTTATTTTTATACTGACTTCTTTCATCCTGACATTCAACAACTGTACCGGTCGGAATATGAGTAACACGGATTGCAGATTCAGTTTTATTAACGTGCTGACCACCTGCACCACTTGCGCGGAATGTATCAATTTGTAAATCGCTCGGGTCAATTGCAATATCAACTTCTTCTGCTTCAGGTAAAACTGCAACTGTAACAGTAGATGTATGAATTCTGCCACCTGATTCTGTTTCAGGCACACGCTGAACACGGTGAACTCCGCTTTCAAACTTAAATCGTGAATATGCACCCTCGCCCTCTATCATAAAACTGATTTCTTTAATACCACCAAGACCGGTTTCATTTATATTCATAACATCAGTTTTCCAACCGCGACTTTCTGCATACATTGAGTACATTCTGAAAAGCGAACCCGCAAAAAGTGCTGCTTCGTCACCACCTGCACCACCACGGATTTCTATAATAACATTCTTATAGTCATTCGGGTCTTTGGGCAAGAGAAGAGTTTTAAGTTCAGCGTACAACTCCTCTTTTTTTTGCTTCGACTCTTTATACTCTTCTTCCAAAAGTTCTTTAAAATCTTTATCCTGTGAACTGTCAGAAAGCAACTCAAATGCTTCTTTTTCTGTTTTATCAGCTTCTTTATATGCTCTGAAGCACTCAACAACAGGAGTAAGATTTTTAAGCTCTCTCATTAACTCTTTATATTGATTCTGGTCGCTAACTACTTCAGGTAAACAAATAAGTTCGTTTACTTTTTCAAATCTTAATTCTACTTGCTCTAATTTATCAATCATTGTTTTCTTCTCTTATAACTTTCTTAATATTTTTTTCTGCTTTGACTCTTGGAATTAAAAATTCTCTGCCACATTTATCACAACGAAGACGAAAATCGATACCTGAGCGAAGAACTGTAAAAACCTTCTCACCACAAGGGTGTGTTTTTTTCATTTCTAATTTATCACCGACACGAATATCCAAATTCACTCCGTCCTTTCAAATAAAAATACAATAATTTGAAATATTATAACACACTCAAACATAAAATTAAAGAGTAAACATTAAAATAAATGGAAACAGGTGATAATAAATGTCGTTGTATTTACCAGAAGGTTTTTTAATTAAGACGGAAGAAAATAAAAAAGCTCTTTCATCTTTTGAAAACTTTAAAGAAGCATACCAAAAAGGAATCCCGATTGAAGCAAGAGCGTCCTCTTGCGACAAAGAGCATAATTTACATATTGATTTTGGGTTTATCGAAGGAATTATACCCCGTTCAGAATGTGCGGTAGGGATTGACGAAGGAACTACAAGGGATATTGCAATTATTGCGAGAGTAAATAAGCCGGTTAAATTTATAATTACAGATATAAAAGAGGTAGGCGGAAAACTTACTGCAATTTTAAGCAGAAAAATATTACAAAACAGATTTTATCAACTTAAACTACCTGAATATAAAGTTGGTGATATTATAAGTGCTTCTGTTACACATCTTGAGAATTTTGGTGTATTCTGTGACATCGGTTCAGGAATAAATGCGCTTCTACCTATTGACAACATTTCTGTTTCACGAATACCACACCCTAATGTAAGATTTTCTGTTGGTGATGAAATAAAAGTTATAATAAAAGAAATTGACGAAGATAATCGTGTTACGCTTTCCCATAAGGAACTTTTAGGCACATGGGAAGAAAATGCACAGGATTTTTCTGTCGGAGAAACCGTAAGTGGAATTATAAGAAGTGTCGAGAATTATGGTATATTTATTGAATTAGCACCAAATTTAGCAGGTCTTGCAGAGTACACTTCTAACGTAGAAGTCGGTCAACAAGCAAGTGTATATATTAAAAGCATTATTCCTGAAAAAATGAAGTTCAAACTCATTATTGTTGAAGCTTTCAATGCGGATTATCCGACACCGGAGCCCAACTATTTTTACATTGGCGATCATATTGATTATTTTAAATATTCGCCCGATTGTTCTGACAGAATAATTGAAACAATTTTTTAAGTTTGTATTGTAAATAAATTCGCTGTATTGTATAATAAAATCATTCTTTTTAAAGGAGTAGTTTTATGAAATACAGCGAATTTTCTAATATTCAAGGTAAAGTTTCAAAATTAGGTTTTGGTCTTATGCGACTTCCTAAACTTTATGAGGGTAAAGAAGATATTGACTTTAAAGAAGCCGAAAGACTTGTTGATTCAGCATATAAAAATGGTGTTAACTATTTTGATACTGCTTACGTTTATCACGGCGGTGAATCTGAAATATTTGCAGGTAAAATTCTCAAAAAATATCCAAGAGAAAGTTATAACTTAGCAACAAAATTACCCGGTTGGGCTATAAAAAATGACGGCAAAACTGTTGATGAACTTTTCAACGAACAACTAAAAAAATGCGAAGTTGATTACTTTGACTTCTACCTTCTTCACAGTCTTAACAAAGATATATGGCAAACTTTTAAATCTGTAAACGCTTATGAAAACTTAAAAGAAAAGAAGGCGCAAGGTCAAATCCGCCATTTAGGTTTTTCATTCCACGGTGATATGGAATTATTTAAAGAACTTTTAGATAATTATGAATGGGATTTTGTTCAGTTACAAATCAACTATTACGACTGGGAAGCAGATAACGCTAAAGATTTTTATAAATTACTTGAAAACAAAAACATTCCTTGTATCGTTATGGAGCCGGTCCGTGGTGGTTCTTTACAAAAACTTAACGATGAAGCGGTAGAAGTTTTCAAGAAACTTTCAGATAATTCCCCTGCTTCTTATGCTTTAAGATTTGTAGCACAGTTACCAAATGTTTTAACAACTTTAAGCGGTATGTCAACATACGAGCAAGTTGAAGATAACATTAACACTTTCAATGAATGCAAACCTCTTTCAGATGAAGAAATGAAAGCAATTGAAGAAGCAAATGTTTTATTCAGAAAGAATTTTTCAATTCCCTGTACTGCTTGTAAATATTGTGTTACAGAATGTCCTAAAGGGATTGACATACCTTCATGCTTCAGTGCATTTAACGAATACAACGCAACAAGGGATATTCAGGATTTGAATAAAACATATCTTCTCATTCCGGAAGAAAAACGAGCAAACAATTGTATTGATTGTAAAAAGTGTATGGAACATTGTCCGCAAGAGATAAATATTCCAAGAAAACTTTCTAATATTAAAGACTTAACAAAATAAAGGTTGGTAAAAATTATGTCTATTATTTTTGATGAACAAAACAAAGTGTTTAAACTTGACACTAAAACAAGCACTTATATTTTTGGTGTTTTTACAGGTGATTATTTGGTTCATTACTATTATGGCGCCCCAATTCCTGACACCAATGTTGAAAAGTTAAGATACAGAAGTCATTACGCTTCTTTCTGCCCTGATTCACCAACTGCAAGAGAAAAGAATTTTTCACCTGATGTTACACCAATGGAATATTCAACAAATGGTGCCGGTGACTTCAGAATTTCTGCTTTTGCTGTAAAAAATGCCAATGGAGACACAGTTACAGATTTAAGATATATTAGCCACAAAATTTATAAAGGTAAAAAGGCTTTAAAGGGACTTCCTTCACTTTATCTTAACAATGATGATGAAGCAGACACACTTGAGGTATTAACCTGTGATAAGGTAACAGGTGCAGAAGTTACTCTTGTTTACACAGTGTTCAAAGATTATGGTGCAATCACAAGAAGTGTTATTGTCAAAAATAATTCTGATAAAGCATTTTCTATTGAATCAGTTCACTCATTATGTGTTGATTTACCTGGTGCTGATTTTGAAATGCTCAATTTATATGGCAAATGGGCAAAAGAGCGTTCATTAGGTCGCCATCCATTACATACAGGTATTCAGTCAATAAAAAGCAAACGCGGTTCTTCAAGTCATAACCACAACCCATTCACCGCTCTTGTAAGTAAAAATGCAACAGAAACTTACGGTGAATGTTATGGTTTTAATTTAGTTTATAGTTCAAATTTCTCAATTGATGTTGAAG
>JAFSBS010000242.1 GCA_017437165.1 Clostridia bacterium | reverse complement strand
TAATAGTAATAGAAGCGAATTAACGCGTAAAATCAAAAATCAGAATGGTAATTCATCATCATCAGCAGATGCTTCAAAATCATCAAAACTACCATTTGAAAAAGCAGGAGCAGCGTCTGTATTTGCTCTTGGTGCTGTGCTGCCATTTTCGCTTTTTGAACCGCAGAAACTTACATTATCTGCAACAATTTCAAATGTGTTTCTTTTAATACCATCTTTTTCATAAGAGCCTGTCTGAATTGAGCCTTGAACTGCAATCATTGAGCCCTTTTGGAAATATTTACCAACAAACTCCGCTGTCTGACGCCAAGCAAGGATATTTATAAAATCTGCTTGTCTTTGTTCGCCCTGCTTTACATAAGAGCGGTCAACCGCTACTGTAAATCTGCAAACTGAAACACCTGATGGTGTCTGACGAACTTCAGGATCAGCTGTAAGTCTGCCCATAACTACTGCACAGTTAAGCATAAGTTTTCGCTGTATGGCAAATGCCACACTTTCTCCTTAAATAAATTCTGAAATTATTTCTTAATAATAAGTGAACGAAGAACACCGTCTGTGATACCAACAACACGATCGAGTTCTTTTGGGAAATCAGCGTTGCACTCGTAATTGTAGAGTACATAGTAACCGTCATTTTCATCGTTGATTGGGTAAGCAAGTCTTCTCTTGCCCCATTCATCAATGCTTTCAACAGTACCAGCGCCTTCAATCATAGCTTTAAATTTTTCTGCAACTTCTTTTGCAGCTTCTTCGCCTTTAGCTAAAGAATAAACAATGATTGTTTCGTATTTTACCATCGTTCGCACCTCCTTCTGGACATTTGACTCTCATCATATTTGAGAGCAAGGATATTGCTGTAAACACTTTTCACAGCGACAAAGATTATAACAACTTTAACTCAATAAGTCAAGCACTATTTTTACAATAAACTTCATTTACTGCACCTGTGTTTTATGTATTTTTTACTATAATACCTCTGTTAAGTTAATTTTTCTTGACTTTTTCGGTTTATGAATATATACTACTACTTGCAATTCAATATTATACGGCTATGATGCGGAATGATTTATAATAACGATATTCAGAGAGAGAATGTTTGGTGTAAATTCTTTATTGTGTTATTTATCTGCTACCGTTGAGCCTTGCCCAAAAGGCACGTTGCTTTGCGTTAAAAAGCATTTAAGGTGGTGCATTTTGCACAATTCGGGTGGTACCGCGGTTAATCCGTCCCGTGTTGCAGAATGTGCTTTTTTATTTTATCAAAATCAGATTTATTATAAGGAAGTGTTAAAAATGGAATGGACCGGCGTTAACGAATTACGCGAAATGTACTTAAAATTCTTTGAAAGCAAAGACCATTTAAGATTACCGAGTTTCCCTTTAGTACCACAAGGTGACAAAAGTATTCTTCTTATCAATGCGGGCATGACACCTATGAAAAAATATTTCACAGGTGAAGAAACCCCACCAAAGAAAAGGGTTACAACTTGTCAGAAGTGTATCCGTACACCTGATATTGAAAGAGTTGGTATTACTGCTCGTCACGGTACTTACTTTGAAATGCTCGGCAACTTCTCTTTTGGTGATTATTTCAAAAAAGAAGTTATTCCATGGGCTTGGGAATTCTGTACAGAAGTAGTTAAAATGGACCCTGACAAAATTTACTGCAGCGTTTATCTCGATGATGACGAAGCGTATGATATTTGGACAAAAGATATTGGTGTAAAACCTGACCACATGGTTCGTTTTGGTAAAGAAGATAACTTCTGGGAACACGGTCAGGGCCCTTGCGGACCTTGTTCTGAACTTTATTATGACCGTGGCGAAAAATATGGTTGTGGCTCCCCTGACTGTAAAGTTGGTTGCGATTGCGACAGATTTGTTGAATTCTGGAACCTTGTTTTCACACAATTTGAAAATGATGGTAACAACAACTACACACCACTTAAAAACCCTAACATTGACACTGGTATGGGTCTTGAAAGACTTGCAGTTATCTGTCAGGATGTAAACAATCTTTTTGAAGTTGATACCGTTCAGAATATTATGAAACACATCATTTCTATTGCCGGTATTGAATACCACGCAAATGAAAAGCACGATATTTCATTAAGAGTTATTACTGACCACATTCGTTCAACTACATTTATGATTGGTGACGGTGTTATACCTTCAAATGTTGGTCGTGGTTATGTTTTAAGAAGACTTTTAAGAAGAGCTGCTCGTCACGGCAGACTTTTGGGTATAGATAGACCTTTCCTTGCAGAAGTTTGCGAAACAGTTATTAAAGAAAATGAAGACGCATACCCTGTTCTTCGTGAAAAACAAGATTACATTACAAAAGTAATCGCTATGGAAGAAAGTAGTTTCTATAAAACAATTGACAGTGGTCTTGAACTTCTCAACGAAATGATGAAAAATACTGAAGGCAAAGTTCTTTCAGGTGCAGATGCGTTCAAATTACAGGATACTTATGGTTTTCCGATTGACTTAACACGCGAAATCCTTGAAGAAAACGGAATGAGCGTTAATAACGAAGAATTTGAAGACCTTCTTAAAAAAGCAAAACAAATGGCAAAAGATGCACGTAAAGTTGCAGGAACAGAAGGTTGGAAAGGTTCTGACATTTCATTCAAAGAAATCGGTTCTACTAAATTCCTTGGTTACACAGATTTCGATTGCGAAGCAACTGTTAAAGCAATTGCTGTTAATGGTGAAAAAGTTGACTTTATTGGTGCAGAGCAAGATGGTGTAATCGTTCTTGATGCTACCACTCTTTATGGCGAAGGTGGTGGTCAGGTTGGTGACACAGGTGTTATTTCAATAAATGACAATTCTTTTGAAGTTACCAATACAACAAAAACTGCTGAAGGCGTATTCCTTCACCACGGTACATTAACTGATGGTGATACAATAAAAGTCGGTGACAAAGTTTCTGTAAGCGTAAATAAATCTCGTAGAGAAGCAATTATGAAAAACCACACTGCTGCTCACCTTCTCCAGGCAGCGTTAAGAGAAATTTTAGGCACTCACGTTGAACAAGCAGGTCAACTTGTAAATGAAAACGCAGTTCGTTTTGACTTCTCTCACTTCTCTGCTCTTTCAGGCGAAGAAATCACAGAAATTGAAAACAGAGTAAATGAAATCATACTTTCTGCGCTCCCTGTTACAATGGAAGAAATGGCAATTGAAGATGCAAAGAAAAAAGGTGCTATGGCACTCTTCGGAGAAAAATATGGTGATACTGTAAGAGTTGTTACTGCAGGTAACGGTTTCTCGACAGAACTTTGCGGTGGTACTCATGTAGGTAACACTGGTAATATTGGTCTTTTCAGAATTATTTCTGAATCTTCTGTTGCTGCGGGTGTAAGAAGAATTGAAGGCGTTACAGGTCTTGGTGTGTTGAACTACCTCAATTCCCGCGAAGAGCTCATAAACAATGCGGCACAGAATATGAAACTTGCAAACGTAAACGACCTTGCAAACAAAGCACTTTCTCTTTCACAGGAGCTTAAAGTGAAAGAAAAAGAATTAGAAGAATTAAAAGCAGAAATTGCAAAACAAAAAGCCGGCAATCTCTTTGATAATGTAAAAGAAATCGGTGCTTACAAGCTCATTACTGCTTCTTTGGGTGAAGCAGATGCAAACGCACTCCGTTCAATGCTTGACTCATCTAAAGATAATGGTGACGATATTGTTGTTGTACTCGCTGCAGAACAAAGTGCAAAAGGTACTTGCTCATTCGCTTGTTACTGTGGTAAAGATGCAATCGCTAACGGTGCTCACGCAGGTAACATTGTAAGAGCAGTAGCTCAGGTTGCGGGTGGTTCAGGTGGAGGTAAGCCTGACTCTGCAATGGCTGGTGGTAAAGATATTTCAAAAATCAGCGAAGCACTTGCGAAAGCAGAAGAAATTTTAAAGGCATAAGGTGAACAAATATGGATTGTATTTTTTGTAAAATAGCAAATGGTGAAATCCCTGCTACAAAGGTTTACGAAGATGAAACAGTTGTTGCTTTCAACGACCTTGAGCCACAAGCACCAACTCACATTCTCGTAATTCCTAAAGAGCATATTTCTTCTGCAGCAGAAGTTACAGAAGAAAACAGTAAAGTTATTGCTCATATTTTTGAGGTTATAGCAAAACTTTCAAAAGATTTAAAAATGGATGAGGGTTTCAGAGTTGTAAATAACTGCGGTGACTCTGCAGGACAAACTGTAAAACACATTCACTTCCACTTACTTTCCGGCAGAAAATTCACTTGGCCTGCCGGCTGATATTAAACAGGTACTTAATTATGAAAAGACCGTCACTCGCTTTTGGTTCAGTAGTTTTTTTGACAGCGTTACTGTTTCTCTTTACGGGGAACAGTTTGCTTGTGCTACTTTCCATAATTGCTGTGGCGGTTATTTTGTTTTATCTTTTAACTAAAAACACTAAAATTAAAAATCTTCTTATAATACCCACAATAGCAATAAGTATTTTAATTTCTGTTTTTTCACTTTATATCAATAATTATTTTGTATATGAAAGAGCGATAAGTTACGAAAGTTCTTCAAGTGATATCGTTGCAACAGTTGTTGAGAAAAACGACAATCAATACATACTGAAATCTTCTCTTATAAATGGTGAAGAAGCAGAAATCAAAATATTTTTCGCCGAAGAAGAAATAACATACGAAATATACGACACAATTTTTATAGATGATGCAAAATTAGTTAAAACTGATTTTAAGAAAAATGCAAGCGATAAATTATTTTTACGTATAAAAGAATACAATGCAAGTGACAAGCTTGGTGAAAAAAACAAGGATTTTTATTACTACGCATTATCTTTAAAATACGCCTGTGAAAATAAGCTTTCAGAATATCTTTTTAATGATTCTTATGGTATTGCATCTGGTATGCTTTTTGGTGGCACTTCTGATATCAGTGAAAATCTTACATTATCTTTCCGTGCAAGTGGTGTTGCTCACCTTCTGGCAGTTTCAGGACTTCACACATCTTTGTGGTGTGGTTTGTTTATAAGCGTTTTAAAATTTTTCAGACTAAAAGAACGTTACGCAAATCTTGGTGGTATTTTTGTTTTAATTTTTCTTGTTATAATTTCAGGATTCACGCCATCTGTCATGAGAGCATCGTTTATGATGACACTGACACTTATAGCACCAATATTTAAAAAGCAATCAGACAGTATAAATTCGCTTGGACTTGCTGCGGGTATTATTTTACTTTTCAACCCTTATGTACTACATTCCCCGTCATTTTATCTTTCATTTTTAGCAACGCTCGGTGTAGTAACAGCTTCAAAATACACTTATAAAATAAATGGTTTACTCGCAAGAAAAAACACACCACAAATTGTAAAACGAGTGATACAATTTATTTTTGACTCACTTTTAATAAGTGTTTCTGCTACAATTTTTACTTTACCTGCTTCAGTTTATTATTTTGGTACTGTAAGCATAATTGCACCTGTTACAAATCTTTTAACTATTAACCTTGCTTTCGTGTCAATGGTTGCAACTTTAATTTCACTTACAGTAAGCTTCATACCTTTTGAAATTTTCCATTCAATTGCAAAAATATGCTTTACTGTAACCGACTATATTTTAAAATTACTTATTGCAATTATTAACACAACTGGTTCGGCAAAATACGCTTCAATTTCTGCAGATGAAAGCTTCGTTTTTATTGGTATTATAATTACAGTTTCACTTTTGCTTATATACATTTTTATTTTAAACAAACTGAAATTAAAATCTATTATAAGAAAGCTCTCAGTTACCGCTATAATTTTGCCTTTGGTGCTTTCTTTAATTCTTTCACTCGTTCCATTCAGACAAAATACAGAATTTACAATTCTCAGTAACACAAATACACCAAATATAATTATTAGAACAGGCACTCATTACGCAGTAATAAATACACCGGAATTTTTTAGTAGTGAAGCCTACAAGCATTTACCTAAAACTAAAAATGATACTATAGATTTATTTGCGGTTACTTATCTTAACAAAGACTTACTTAAAAGCATTGAACTTGTAAACGAATCATTTAACATAAAATCAAAAATGGTAACCCCATTTATAAACAGCACATTAAAAAATTACAATACAGAGGCTTTCACTACTGCTGAAGTTTCGGGTGATTTCTCATATTCTTTGGAAAATGAAATAAATATAAGAATTTTTGACACATACGGCAAAAATTGTGCTATAATAGAGTTTAACGAAAAAACAATAGTTGTTTCATTTTCAGAATACAACAAACTGAATGAAATAAAAAACGATGTCGGCGGAATTGATGTTCTTGTTCTGCCCGAAAAAATCCCCGATAATTTTAACACAACTGTTGACACATTGATTGTTTGCAGAAAAGATGATACCACTCACAAAAACGATTATCTTGGTTACATTTATGCAAATAAATTTTATAAAACATCAAATAAAAATAATATAACTTTAAATTTCAGGTGGTGATACTTTTGGCTATTCTTACAGAAGATGATTTAAAAAGACAGATAAGAGAAAAGAATTTTAAAAATGCTTATTTTATATATGGTAATGAGCATTACTTAAAACAACACTACGTTACTTCAATTATAAATAAAACTGTTGAAAAAGATTTTAAAGACTTTAACTTTCATGACCTTGATGGTAAAGATGTCACTTTAGAGACTTTAGCCGATTGTGTTTCTACCTTTCCAATGATGAGTGAATACTCTTGCACTCTTGTAAAGGATTTCCGCTTTACAGATTATTATTACAAGCAAGAAAACAATCGTTATAAATTCAATGAAGATTTAGATGGCATTTTAAAGGATATACCGGAAACAACAATTTTAATATTCTGGTGTGACACAATTGAAGTTGATGAAAAAGAGTCGCGCTGGTCTAAAACAATCAAGCTTTTTGAAGAGATTGGTGCTACTGTAAAAATTGACAAGAGAACTGCACAATCCCTCACAAAACTACTTGTTGACTCTGCGCCAAAGAAAAATTGTGAAATATCAAAAGAAGATGCGCTTTATTTAATAAATCTTGTCGGCACGGATTACAGTACATTACGAAATGAATTTGACAAAGTATGTTCTTTTGTAAACTCGGGTAAAATCACAAGAGAGCATATAGATAAAACTGTTATAATTTCAACAGAAGCAAAAATCTTTTCTCTTTCAAGAGATATTGTTAATGGCGAAGCGGATAAGTCATATGCTACACTTAATAATCTTTTCAAGCTTCGTGAAGAACCCGTTGTTATTTTAGCAACACTTTCTAAAGCGTACATTGATATGTATAGGGCTGCTACGATAAAAGAAAAAGGACTACCCCCACGCGAGCTTGCAGAAATTTTCCCATCATCTTACAAAGGTAAAGAATTTGTAATAACAAATGCCGCAAAAGATGGTGCAAGGTATTCAATAGAACAATTCCACAAAGCAATTGAGGCACTTGCAGATGCTGACAAAAGATTAAAAAGCACAAGCCATGATAAAAAGCAAGTTCTTGAAGAATTGATATTAAAACTATTAAGAATTTAAGGGATTTTTATAATGATAAAAACAGACAGAGTTGTAATTGTTGAGGGCAAGTACGATAAAATCAAATTATCATCTATACTCGATGCAGTT
>JAFSBS010000241.1 GCA_017437165.1 Clostridia bacterium | reverse complement strand
CTTCATAAGAAAACCTCCTCTTGATTTTGTAATTCTATCAATTTACTATCATACTTTAAAATACAATAAGATTTGAATTTTCCTCTACCAACACGACCTCTTAACTGATGAAGTTGTGCTAAGCCAAATCTCTCAGCATTTTCTACAACCATCATAGTCGCATTAGGTACATCAACACCAACCTCTATAACAACTGTTGAAATAAGAAGTTGAATTTCACCTGAATAAAAACGTGCCATAACTTCATCTTTTTCTTTCGGTTTCATTTGTCCGTGTAAAAGACCTAACGTATAATTTTTAAATTGATTTGCTTTTAACCAATCGTAATATTCAGTTGCGGGAACTAAATCGCTTTCACTTTCTTCAACTAATGGACAAACAATATAACCCTGCTGACCATTATTCATAGTTTTTCTTAAAAACTCGTAAAGTCTTTGGTGGTAGGCAGAGTTTACCCTGAAAGTTTTTATAGGTTGACGTCCCTTAGGTAATTCATCAATCACAGAAACATCCAAATCGCCATAAATCACCATAGCAAGAGTTCGTGGAATTGGTGTTGCTGACATAACGAGTACATTAACATTATCACCTTTGTCAGAAAGAGCGGCTCTCTGCTCTACGCCAAAGCGATGTTGCTCATCTGTAATAACAAGACCTAAATCTTTAAATATAACATCATTCTGAATCATTGCGTGAGTACCGACAACAATATTGCACTCACCGCTTTCTATTTGTTCTTTTATAATTCTTTTATTTTTGGCAGTTGTGGAGCCTGTAAGCAGTAAAACTGAAAATTCATCGCCAAAAAAACTTTTTAAAGTTTTATAGTGTTGATTTGCAAGAACTTCAGTTGGTGCCATAAATGCTGCCTGAAAACCATTTTTTACTGTGGTATATATTATTGCGGCGGCAACCGCAGTTTTACCCGAACCAACATCACCTTGTACAAGTCTGTTCATCGGTTTTTCGCTCATTAAATCATTTATTGCTTCGCTTACAACTCTTTTTTGTGCATTTGTTGGTTCAAAAGGTAATTTTTTATAAAATTCTTCACTTTTATCTTCTTTTACAGGTTTTGTTTTTCTTACACCCAATGAACTTCTTTTTGAAAGAAGCCCTAACTGAAGTATTAAAAGTTCTTCAAAAATCAAGCGTCTTTTTGCCTGTCTTAACATTTCTTCATTCTCGGGGAAATGTATATTTTTAAGTGCTTCTTCTAAAGATAAAAGTTTATATTTTGTGATTAGATTTTGTGGCAAAACTTCTTCAATATTACCTTTTGTTTCTTTTAAAGCAGTTTCCACCAATTTTTCTATACTTTTTGATGTTAATGTACCACTCGATTTATAAATTGGTCTTAACCTTTGCTTTTCTCCTGCCTTTTCAAACCGTGGTGCATTTAAAGTTCTGTTACCGTATTTATCTTTTGTTACTTTTCCAAAAAATAAGTATTCTTCATTTTCTATAAGAGTATTTTTAACATACTTATTATTAAAGAAAACAACAGGTAAATATCCTGAAAAATCTGAAATTGTAGTTTTAGTGAGAATTTTGCCACCATTTATTTTGATTTCTGAAACTCTGTCTATAACAGTTGCTTTAAAACATACTGTCTCGTTAATTTCGGCATCTGAAATTTTTGTTAAAGTGTTCCAGTCTTCATATCTTTTAGGGTAATAACGCAAAAGAGAGCCTATGGAAAAAATACCGAGTTTTGTGAAAAGTTTTGCTCTCGTTTCACCAACACCCTTGAGAAATTTTATTCTCGTGTCAAATTCAATCATAATTCTAATCCCTAGTCCTCAAGGCTCTGGTCCCTATTTTATGCACGCAATTCCTTGTAAATCTTCTGCTTTAGTAAATTCTTTATGAACTATGCATTTATCGCTAATCATTTGCGACATAATCTTGGTACCTTTAAGTTGGGTAATTGCAGAGTTATCATAAGGGATACAGTAATCTACAAGAACTAAAGGTTTTATATCTCTTTCAAAAAGGTCCAAAGCACTTTTTAAGATTGATGTATCTGTACCTATTCCGCAGAGGAATAATTCAACAAGATTATCGCCATCGTTTATTTTAGTTACTTTTTCAATAAATTCGTCTGATACACACGAGTAAACACTTCTGTTGATAACCAAGTCAACATTAAGGTCATCAACTATTTCAATCTCTTTACCTTTGTGCATATCATAATATCTGTGGTATTTAGGAAAAACACCATCATCACGGTTTACAAATTTAACACAGACAACTCTGTCAAAAATATGCTTTTGGGTAAGTTCAATTATTTTTTGTGAAAGAGCAGTTTTTTCGGGTGTGGTAATAAGCCCATTCTGTAAATTCATAACAACTAAAATGTTTTTCATAAAAGTTTCTCCTGACTTCAAATTTTAATACGAAACTCCGCTATTTTAAATATATCAAATTATCTGTTGCAATTCAAGTGTTTTTTGTTATTTCAGTTGTAAGTGAGTCAGTGTCAGAAAGCAGAATGTTTTTCTTTTTATTCTTTAAAATAAATAAACTCAGTTAACTGACCTGAAAATCCATTAACTGAGTTTTGGTTACTTAAATCTTACTACATCATTTGGTGTGCAGTTTATTATTTTACAAATTTTTGCAAGCGTGTTCATTGTTATATTTCTATTATTTTTCAATGAATCAAGCGTTCTGTTATCTACACCGCTTTTTATCAATTTATACTGAGAAATACCTTTTTCTGCCATTGTTTTCCAAAGTGGACTATAGTCTATTATGGTACTGCACCCCTTTCCTTTTATCTTCTACATTATAACTTCACAATGTGAATATGTGTGATTGTGATTATTTTCACTTGTGTATTAAATCACAATATGTTAAGATATTATTTGTTATAATAATCAATTTATAATCAGAAAGGAGAGTGCTTATTTTGGGAAACCTTATAAAGAAAATTGCAACAGAAAATAATATTTCAGAAAAAATAGTGGAAAACAGTTTTGAAAAAATTATAACCTCTATTATGGAAAAATTTGCAGATGATAAATATTCTTTATGGAAAACTGTTTTTGGTGAAAAAAGACCATCAGTCGAAGAATTTTTAGAAAAAATGGATGACTTGACAATCAAAAATTAAACTTCTTCACTCTCAAAACTAAAACAGGAAACAGCGGTAATTGCCACTGTTTCCTGTTTTATAATTCCGAATTATTTTATTACTCCCTTTTTAAGAATAATATTAGCATAAAGAGCAGATTCGCTTGTTGCAATAATTGCATAAGCTTTTTTTGCTTCATCATAGAACTCGAAACGCTCAAATTGTCCCATTTTTGTTTCGCCGTTATTTTTATTTATAATATCCTGATACTCTGCCCAGATTGCAGGTGTCGGGTCACCTTTTGTTGTTGCCATAAGCATAGCAGGTGTTTCAACATAAGAATCAAGTGGCATAAGTTTTAAAATTGCATCTAAAAGTTCAGGAACATTGTGGCCATCACAACGAACAAGTCTTTGTGCGTTTGACGCTGCAGGGAAGTTACCATCACCAATAACAATTGTATCTCCGTGGCCCATTTCATCTAAAATTTTTAAGAGTTCTGGAGAAATAATATTTGGAATACCTTTTAACATAATAATACCGCCTTTTTAATAAATTATTTTTTAATTTGTCTTATATCTGTACCAATGAAGTTAATAACCTCAAAGGAATTGAGCCTTGAAACAACTCGCTGACCATAACGTTCTTCAAGTTCGCTTATTGAAAGGTTAGAACTAATAATCATTGATTTACCATTAAGTATTGCATTGTTTATAATCTGATAAACTGCAGTTTCAGAAAATGCTGTTTTGAATTCTGTGCCTAAATCATCAATTATAAGTAAATCTGCATTTTCAATTTCTTCTTCAATATCACCATTACTTCTGCCGAAGCGTTCTTTTTCCATTTGTTTAATTATATTATCGGCAGAGCCATAAAACACGCTGTAACCGTTTTCGGTAACTCTATTCATTACAGCAAGAGAAAGGTGTGTTTTGCCAAGTCCTGTAGCACCTGTGAAAAAGAAACTGCTTTTTCCCGGTCTGAAAGTCTCTGCGTAAGATTTAAGAAAATCCAGAGATGCTTCCATATATTCTCTTGGCGAATAACCTAAAGACTTATCTTTCTCGGCACTATAATATTTAAGGTCAAAAGTTTCAAAAGTGCTTACTGCGAGAATTGAACTACAGGAATATTCGTTCATTGAAATTTTCTTGAGTATTTCTAAATGGCAATTGCAGAGTTTACCATTGTAAATACCTGAATCATTACACATTTTACAAGAATACTGTGGTTCTAAATAATCTTCAGGATATCCGTTTTTTGTAAGAAGTTCTGCTTTTTGTTTTTGTGCTTTAAGATTTGTTTCGGCAAGAGCGTTCACATTTACCGACTTACCACTGCCAATACCTTTTATTACTTCGAGTGCCGCATTTCTTATAATATTTTCTATTTCAAGAAGTTCAGGGTGCTTGTTTAAAATCTGTTTGCGACGCATTTCTGCAAGCTTTTCTGCGTTTTCTTGTCTTTTTTTAAGCTCTGCTTCCGCTTTTATGTAAACATCTTCACTGAATTTCATACATCAGCACTCTCCTTTTCTTTATTTTTCATTCTTTCTAAAATACTATTTCTGCCAACATTATTTACATCGTAAGATTTTTCTACTTTAGAAGTAATAGTCTTTTTCTTTTTTAACTCTGCACTCTGAATATCAAAAATATTCATAGCATGGTATTTTTTGAGAAGATTATTTGCTTCAGAAAGACTTCTGCCGTTTTCTTTTAATGCATATATAATCATCTCAGCAGAAAAATTCCAATTAACAACCCAATCTCTCAGATACTTTTCTGTTTTTGGTGTCGGTTTTGTTGCATCGGTTTCTAAAACTGCTTTTATTTCTGTAAATGTTTTCTTTATTTTTTCAAGAGCAGATATTTCTACTACTGCAGCCTCAAGAGTATCTATTCCGTTTTTAACCCAATCTTCTGCTCTTTTTTTTATTGCGAGTGAAGATAAATTCCCTTCACTCTGCTGAAAACTCAAAAGCATTATAATCAAGTCAACATCAAAACCAAAATGGTCATAAATCATAACAAGCAATGACTGTGTATCATAGCCGAAAGTACCAACTATTTTCTGTGCTTCTCTGAAAAGAAGTGTTATGTTTTCATCTTGTGAAATTCTTATTGCAATTTCTTTTTGTGTCGGTTTTTTTACAGGCAGACTTTTAACAAT
>JAFSBS010000240.1 GCA_017437165.1 Clostridia bacterium | reverse complement strand
CGGTTAGCGTGAAAACCGAACCCGAAAAGAAGTAAAAAGGCAACGAAAAGCAAAGCCCAGAAACAATCAGGGGACGGTTCTATGATTGACACCGAAAAGCCTTGATTATCAACGGTTTCAGCATTGTTCAAAATTTAATTTAACAAGAAAATCAGGGGTTGATTTTGATTGAAATTCTTAAAATTAACTACTAATATTTTATCTGGGTTTATGCTTTTTTTGTATAATTTTTAGTTATATAGTTTTACGGAAAGCACAAAAAAAGCTGTTGAAATTCCTTTCATTTTTTTGGTGGGATTTTGATTGGATACACAGTATCTAAAGTGTTTACTTCGAATATATTAAAGGATTTAATTTTTATTGTTTGTTTTATATTCACTGGTGTATTTATGTTGTGCTATAGTTTAAAAAAATACAGACAATCAGGGGACGGATGATTTAGGTAAGAAGTAATAGTGAATAGTTAAGAAGTGAAATTTCTGATTCACAGGTAGGAGTGGTTGGTTCAATCACTCCTACTGATTTTATTGGATTGCAACTTACAAGACATTGCAGAATACAAAAATAATAATTACAATCAAGTCCGAAGGACTTCCGAAATTTTCAATTTTCAACTTTCAATTCTCAATTTTCACTTGCAATTTAACCATCAATGTGTTAATATATTCTAAACGCGTTGAGCAAGAGAGTAAAAAGCGACTTTTTGCACAGAGAGAAGTGCCACGGCTGAAAGCATTTTCAAAAACAACTTTTGAAGTTCACTTGTGAGCGGTACGGTTGAAATTAAGTAGGCTGTAACGGGAGTAACCGTTATATTACAAAAGAGTGTTTGCTCTACGCAAAAATAAGGGTGGTACCGCGGAGATGTCTTCGTCCCTTTTGGGATGGGGCGTTATTTTTTTGTCATAAAACAAGGCAACGCACCCTACCCTATATCATATATATTTTGAAAGGAAGAACTGAAAATGCTTGAAAACGCAAATGCTTTAAAAGAGCAATTTTTAGAAAAAGTTAATAGTGCCACTTCTTCCGCAGAGCTCGAACAATTAAGAATTGAGTTTCTCGGTAAAAAAGGCCCTATCACTTCACTTATGAGCGAGTTAAGAAATATTCCTAACGAGGAAAAGAAAGAGGCAGGTCAGATTATCAATGAAGTAAAACAATTCATTGAAAAAACACTTGGTGAAAAGAACGAAGAAATCAAAAAGAAAGAGGAAGAAGCACTCATAAATTCTGCTGAAGATTATGATGTTTCGTTCCCGCTTAATGAAGATAAAGGCTCTTATCACCCTATTACTCTTGTACAAAGAGAAGTTGAAGATATTTTTGCCGGTATGGGTTTCTCAATTGAAGACTATGACGAAATAGTTGACGATTATCATTGTTTTGAAGCACTTAACATTCCAAAACATCACCCTGCCCGTGATATGCAGGATACTTATTATTTAAGTTCAAATCAACTTTTAAAAACACACACTTCTGCTGCGCAGAATGCTATTCTTATTAAATACAAAAAAGAACTTGAAGCAGGCAGACCTATAAGAGTTATTTTCCCCGGCAGATGTTTCAGAAACGAAAAAATTGACGCTTGTCACGAAAATACATTTTTCCAGATGGAAGGCATTATGGTTGATAAAGATATTTCTATTTCTAACCTTATCTACTTTATGAAAACTATGCTTTCAGAGGTTTTCAACCGTGATGTTACTGTTCGTTTAAGACCCGGTTTCTTTCCATTTGTTGAACCCGGTTTTGAACTCGATATTCAATGTCTTATCTGCGGTGGTGACGGTTGTCCATCTTGTAAAGGTTCGGGTTGGCTTGAACTCTGCCCTTGTGGTATGATTCACCCTAACGTTTTATCTATGGGTGGTATTGACACAGAAGAATACACAGGTTTCGCTTTTGGTTTAGGTCTTACAAGACTTGCTATGATGCGTTATGGAATCAAAGATATTCGTGTATTTAACAGTTGTAACTTAAAATCACTTTCACAATTCGCAAACAGAACTTTTATTGATGATGAAAAGGAGGGTAAATAATGTTTGTTTCTATTAACTGGATTAAAGAATATGTTGACCTTTCAGGTCTTGACATTAAAAAGCTTATTGAAAGTTTTACCCTTGCTACTGCTGAAGTAGAAGACATCATCGTTAAAGGTGAAGATATTCAGAATGTAGTTGTTGGTGAAATTCTTTCTATTGAAAATCACCCGAATTCTAAAAAACTTCATCTTCTTAAAGTTGACGGTGGCGACAGAGTTTACGATGTTGTATGCGGTGCGCCTAATGTAAGAGAAAATATGAAAATTGCTTTTGTAAAAGCCGGGGGTAAAGTTCCTGCAGGTGACATTACAAAAGCAACTGTTGCGGGTTATGAATCAGAGGGTATGTGTTGTTCAGCTTTTGAACTCGGTCTTTCTGATGATAAATCCGGTCTTATGGAAATTGATGTTGATGTTCCTAATGGTACAGATTTAAAAGAGATTTACCCTATTGATGATATTATTTTTGAGGTTGACAATAAATCTCTTACAAACCGTCCTGACCTTTGGGGTCACTATGGTATTGCACGTGAATTTTCAGCACTTGCAGGCAGAGAATTAAAACCACTTAATCTTTCAGATTTAGCATATAGCGGTGATAAAAAAATCAAAGTTACTGTTGAAAGACCAGATTTAGTTTACCGTTATTCTTGTGTTAAGATGGATAACATCACTAAAAACACCAGTCCCCTTTCTTTACAGATTCGTCTTTACTATTGCGGTATGCGTGGAATCAACTTACTCGCTGACCTTACAAACTACATTATGCTTGAAATGGGTCAACCAACTCACGCATTTGACGGTAATAAAATTGACGAAATTAAAATCGGTACACCTGACTCTGACTGTAAATTCACTACTCTTGATAATACAGAAAGAGATATAACAACAGACACACTCTTAATTAAAAATGCTACAACTCCGGTTGCTATTGCAGGTATTATGGGTGGTCTTGACTCTGAAATTGTAGGCGATACAAATTCAGTAGTTCTTGAATGTGCTAACTTTGATGGTGTTTCTGTTCGTAAATCATCTTCAAGACTCGGTCTTCGTACAGATGCTTCTGCAAGATATGAAAAAATGCTCGACCCTGAAATGACTGTAACTGCAGCAAAGAGATTTGCTTACCTTTTACAATCAATTGATGAGGGGGCAAGAGTTGCTTCTCAGTTTACAGACGAATATACAAAGAAATACCCTGAAATTGAAATTGATTTTGATAAGGCTTATGTTGACAAATACACAGGTATTGATATTTCCACCGAAAGAATCAACACAACTTTAAAAGCTCTTGGTTTCGAAGTTACAATGAATGGTGACAACTTCCACATTAAAGTTCCGTCATGGAGAGCTACAAAGGATGTTACAATCAAAGCTGACATCATTGAAGAAATCACACGTATTTATGGTTACGACAACTTCAGTATTATTACAACAAAAAGTCCTTTAAAGCCTGTAAGAAGTACTGCAGTTCGTTCTGAAAGTAACGAAATCAAAGATATTTTAGTAAAACACTACAATCTTCACGAAGTTCACTCATACATCTGGGGCGATGTAAGAAGATATAAAAAATTAGGCATTGAGGTTGAAGACAATGTCAAAGTTCTTAATATTGAAAGTTCTGATAACGGTACTATCCGTAACTCAATGATACCTACCCTTTTAGTTGCTGTTTCTGACAACAAGGATTTCAAAGAAAGTTTTGGTATTTTTGAAATTGGTAGAGTTGTTAAAGGGTTAAGAAAAGATGGTACTGCTAATGAAAGACGTTCTTTGGGTGTTGTCCTTTTTGATAAAAAAGGTACTGAAAAAGATTTATATTTCAAAGCACTTAATATGGTTAATACCCTTGTTCTTTCAATCAAGCACAAAACACCTGAATTCAACAAGGTTACACCTACACACGCTTATGAACACCCAAAAAATACTGCTGAAATTCTTGTAAGTGGCAAAAAAGTCGGTACAGTTCACACACTTCACCCGTCAGTTTTGAGTAAACTTGACAAAACAGGTAAAGCGGTTTGTATTGAAATTGATGTT
>JAFSBS010000239.1 GCA_017437165.1 Clostridia bacterium | reverse complement strand
GTTTCAGGTCCTTTGCTTGACAGACTTGATATTCACATAGAAGTACCTCCCGTTGATTACGCACAACTTTCAACAACAGAAGAAAGTGAATGCTCTGCTGATATAAGAAAACGTGTAAACGAAGCAAGAGCAATTCAGTTAGAGCGTTTTAAAGGTACAACGATTACTTGCAACGCAAAAATGACTCCCGCAATGACAAGGAAATTCTGTATTCTTACAGAAGATGCTGCAAAAATTTTAGAAAGTTCATTTGAAAAACTTGGACTTTCCGCAAGAGCTTACGACACAATTTTAAAAGTCGCAAGAACTATTGCAGACTTAGATAAATCAGAAGAAATAGAGAAAAAACACATCTTCGAAGCAATACAGTACAGAAGTCTCGACAGAAAATTCTGGAAAGAATGACTCAGTTGCAAGTGGCAAGTTTAACAAGAAATTAAAAAGTTCTATCATTTAAAGTTCGTGAACTGAAAATGATAGAACTTATTTGTTTTTACATACTGACTACTTGCACACTTGCAACTCAAAGATTCGCTTTAAAACTCTCCGCTCTTGCCTTAATGTTTCCGTCTTTTGCACTTTCCAGAGCTACATCGCAATATTCTTCCGCTGATGCTTTCTGACCGATAAGTTTTAAAAGACTTGCAACATAAAGTGAAATCTGCGCTTTTTCGTTCAAATCAACAATCAAATCATCATCAATTATGCTACGGAGTTTTTTTATAGCATTTCTTGCACAGTGTGTAGAAAGTTTAATATCCCCTGCATCTTTACAAGCAAAATGAAGATTGAGCCACAACATACCGATTGTTGCTTTATCATCAGGGTTTATTATCTCATTGATGTGAATTGCCTGTAAGTATGAAAGAATAACATTATCAAAAGAACTCTTTAAAATATCAGCATTGTTTTTAATTACTAATGCGTGTTGTGTTTTGAGCATTAGTTTCAACTTATCAACTTCCGTGTCATCTATTGTAAAGAATTTGTTTGTTAAGTTACTGTAAGTACAATGAGGACAACGGGTAACATCGAGCCACAATGGGTCTGCATTATAATAAACCGCTCTGCCCGTTTCTTCTACTTCTCTTACTTGAAGCATATTTTTTCTTAAAGTTTTTGCTGTAACCATTCCATTACACACAGGACACGGCTGATTTAAAAGCTGAATGTAATTAGGGTCTTGCACCGGCTCTTTTACGTTATGACTGAAATTAAACTGTGACGGTAAAGAAAAAGCAACCGCCTTTTTCTTTTTAGCATTTTGTGAGCGTTTATATAAATCAGCGTTAAGTTTTCTTATACGGCTACTCATACCGCTCATAATAACTTCAGCCATATCAGGACAAGTTTCAAGGAACTTTTGTAAATTGCTTTTATCTATTGCAATACAAACAGTATCTTCTAACGCAATACAACTCGCACTTCTTGGTTGATTGTCGAAAATAGCCATTTCGCCGAAAAACTGACCCTCGCCAATTGTAGCGACTTTTGTAAGATTACCTAATATTCCTGTTATAAACACACCTATTGAACCACGGAGAACAATGTACATTTCTTTACCCAACTGACCTTCGTAACATACATATTCATCCTTGTCGAAGTATTTAGGTTTAGAAATTCTTTCAAGTTCAATCTGATTTTTAATAGCCATAATTTATTTCCCCTTTGGGTAATTTTTTTGTTCAGTCAGATTATTTTAACAATAACCTGACTGAACTGTTTTTTAAACTGTTGTAAGACCTGTAAATGTTACATTTGTTTCATCTTTTCCATCCGGCAGTGTAATATCAGCAATTGTCAGATTGGTATTTGTAACATCAACTGATTCAATCAAGATACAAGAGGTTAAATCAAGCGAATTTACTACAGTATCACTTACATCAAGACTCGTAAGAGCAGTACAACCTGTCAGGAAAACTGAATTCAATTGATTCAAACCTGATAAATCCAATGTTTGTAGTGATGTACAGTTCTCAAGTTGGAATCCTGTCATAGCGCTACAACCACTAACGTTAATGCTTGTGAGTTGTGTATATCCTTCACCTAAATTCATTTGGAATGCCTGAAGCATTGTACAATTACTCATATCTATACTTTCCAAAAATTGATTGTTAGTTGTATCAAGAATTATAATTGCAGTACCACTTACATTTAAAGTAACAAGTTCGGTACAACTACTGATATCAAAATCACCGAGATTTGTACAGCCACTCACATCTAAATCAGTAAGCGAAGTGCAGTTTGATAACTCAAGAGATGTAATTGTTGTACCACTTGCATCAAGAGTTTTAAGTTCTGTACAACCCGACACATCAAGTGTTGTGAGTTTTGTAAGGTAAGTTACATCAAGTGAAGTAATTCCGCAATCTGTAAGAGAAAGACTTGTGAGCACTGTATTTTCAGTACCCGCCGAAAGTTTAACACTTGTAAGGTTCCCTGCCCCCGTCAGACTGATAGTTGTAAGACGCGGGTTGTTATAAACCCAGAATTGCGTCAGCGCATCAGAACCTGTTACCGAAAGTGATGTAAGAGCAGTATTAAGAACATTAAAACTTCCTAACGATGTACAAGCACTTACATTTAATGTATTAAGCGATGATACATCTGAAAGATTAAGTTTTTTAAGATTTGTATTGTTTGAAAAATCAAGCGAAGTAACATTTGTGTTTTCAGTAAGCGCAAATTCTTCAAGTAATGTGTTATCCGAAACATCAAAACTTGTAAATGAAGTTATACCGTTAAGGTAAACATTTTTTAGATTTGTATTTGCTGAAAAATCCATAGTATCAGTAACACTATTAAATGTTGTTACCCCGGAATAAGTAAGATTAAGCGTTTCAAGGGAAGTAAGAGTTGTTGCAACCAAAGAATTTATACCCTTACAATTATATAAATTAAGATTTTTCAACGCAGTACAATTTGTAATCGTAAGCGAACTGAGTGTTGTACTTTCAGTTGAGCGTGTCAAATCAAGGTCAGTAAGACTCTTACAATTCATTAACATTACTTGTTTAAGGTTCTGATTATTTGATAAATCAAGCGACTGAACACCTGAATTTGTTAATGTAAGAGTTGTTATTGATGTACAATCCGAAAGTCCCTGTATTGTTGAAAGTCCGGTACAAGCTACTGTATTTACAGTTGCAAGTGATGTACACCCTGTTACATTAAGACTCGTAACTTTATTAAGAGAACCCATTATAATACTTGTAAGATTTGTTTTACCGCTTAAATCAAGTGTACCTGTAACCCCCTGACAACCACCGAGGTCAACAGTTTTAAGGGCAGTCAAATCACTAAAATCAACTGTTGTAAGACTTAAAGCATTATTTATAGTTAATGTTTCAAGAGCTGAACAACCTGTTAAATCTATGCTCTGTAATTCGTAAGTGTTACTGTTATCATCTATAACAAACGACGTAAGAGCAGTACAATTACTTAAATTAACAGTTTCTAATTTAGCGTTACTATTAAGATTTAATTCAGCAAAGTTTACACAATCGCTTACATTTAATTCTGTAAGTGAAGTACAAGTATCAAGTCCTGTAATTCTGTCTTCTGTAAGGTTTGTGCAACCCGAAACATTTAATGTTTTAAGTCCTGTAAGACCTGTAACATCAAGATTTGTAAGAGATGTAAGTCCCGATAAATCAAGGGTTTGGATATTTGAATTATAAGAACAGTTAATATTCGTTAAGTTTACAAAATTCTCAATACCTGTTAAATCGGTATAGCCACCATCTGTCTGACTGTCACCTGCAATATTTATTGTTGTGACATCTGTCAATTCATCACCTATTAACGCTTCATCGGAAATATACGGGTCAGTATTAAAGTTTGTACTTATATAAGACAAGAAATTACTGTCAGGGAAGTTAGTACTGTTTAAATCTACCCACGCACCGCCACAAGCACTACAACTTAAACCATCTGCGGATTTTGTGTGCGAAGCAGGAATTTCTTCAGTGTAACTCCATCCACAAGAACAAGTGTGAGTAAGCACACCCGATGAAGTACAACTGTTAGGTGTCGTTATTTCATCTGTGTAACTATGAGCCGTGCCATCTGTAAGAGCTGTACCACATACACCACATTTAGTATGAACATCAGGTTCGCCTGCATTAACCTCTGTGTGACCTGTAGCTGTAACCGTCTCGGTAAATTCATAACCACACTCACAGGTATAGGTGTATAAACCATCAGTTACACAATCTTCTTTCTGATTTACTGTTTCCTGTAAATCGTGTTCTGTAACAAGTGGTAAACCGCAAACAGAACATTTTGTATGAACTGCATCTGTACCACCATTCACTTCAGTATGGCCCGTTGCACTTAAAACTGATTTTGAAATTATTTCGCTACACACTGTACAAGTAACAGTTGTTTCACCGTCTTGTGTACAGGTTGGCTCTATAGTTGAAGTTTCTTCTGTATGTCCTGTTTTTTCAAGAATAGTGTAGTAAAGTTCTTCACCGCACACAGTACACGCTGTTGTTTCGCTACCATCTTGTGTACAAGTAG
>JAFSBS010000238.1 GCA_017437165.1 Clostridia bacterium | reverse complement strand
TTATGCTTTACACCCGCTTTTTTAAGCAGAGCGCTGAGCAGTTCCGAATGCTCGATTGTAATGGTGCCGACAAGGACGGGCTGACCTTTTTTATTCTTTTCGATTATCTCATTTATAACTGCGAGAAGCTTTGCTTTCTCGGATTTATAAACAACATCGGGTCTATCAACACGGGCAAGCGGTTTATTTGTAGGAATTTCGACAACATCGAGTCGATAAATCTCACGGAATTCTGATTCCTCGGTAAGAGCGGTACCTGTCATACCCGAAAGCTTATTATAAAGGCGGAAGAAGTTTTGGAATGTAATGGTTGCAAGGGTTTTGGACTCATCTGCTACATTTACCATTTCCTTTGCCTCTATCGCCTGATGAAGACCTTGATTATATCTTCTGCCGTACATAAGGCGGCCTGTAAACTCATCAACAATGATGATTTCACCATCTTTTACAACATAGTCAACATCACGCTTCATAACACCGATTGCTTTAAGAGCAATATCAATATGGTGCTGAATTGTAAGGTTTTCAACATCTGCAAGGTTTTCAAGGCCGAAGAATTTTTCTGCTTTCTTGATACCATTCTGTGTAAGTGACGCTGTTTTTGCTTTTTCGTCAACAATAAAGTCGTCATCTTCACCTGCAATATTTTCAATACCTTGTTTTGAGTCTATTTCTTTAACCTTGCACATTTTGAGACGCTTTACAAACTCATTTGCGATTTTATAAAGGTCTGTTGACTTGTCACCCATACCTGAAATAATAAGGGGAGTTCTTGCCTCGTCAATAAGGATTGAGTCAACTTCGTCAACTACTGCAAAGTTGTGGCCACGCTGTACTCTTTGTTCAGCGTAGATTACCATATTGTCACGAAGATAGTCAAAGCCCATCTCATTATTTGTACCATAAGTGATATCGCAAGCATAAGCCTCTCGTCTTTGTTCACCGTCTAAATCGTGAACGATAAGACCAACAGAAAGACCTAAAAATCTGTAAAGTTTACCCATCCATTCAGAGTCACGACGAGCAAGGTAATCGTTAACTGTAACAATATGCACACCTTTGCCTGTAAGTGCATTAAGATAAGCAGGAAGAGTAGCCACAAGTGTTTTACCCTCACCTGTTCTCATTTCAGCAATTCGACCTTGGTGAAGAACAATACCACCTATAATCTGCACAGGGAAATGACGCATATTAAGAACGCGGGCTGAAGCCTCACGACAGGTTGCAAATGCCTCCGGCAAAATATCGTCAAGAGTTTCTCCGTTTTTAAGACGCTCTTTGAATTCAGGAGTTTTTGCCTGAAGTTCAGCGTCAGTTAATTTTTTGTATTCTTCTTCAAGCTCTAACACTTTTTTCTGTACTGGAATTATTCTTTTAACCTCGCGTGAAGAATAATCACCAAAAAGTTTTTTGAATAGGGACATTTTATATCTATCCTTTCAGATTATTAACAAAATCACTTTATTTGTTGAATTGGGCACTCATTAAACATACCCACCCATTTTATTAGTACGATTATACCACATATATTCTAAAAAATCATTAACTTTTTGTGAAAATTTCAGTATTTTTCCTTGATTTAACTGCATTTTTTTGGTATTCTTATAATGTATAATAGTTTTCGGTCACGATATACGAAAATTTCCACATAAGGAGGAACGAAAAATGACTGATTCAAGAACACTTGCTTACATAAATATGTACGCAGTGCTTGGCACATTGGAAAATCTTTGCGAACTTGACGACAAAGCAAAAGAAATTATTTCTACTATTGAAAAACCAATTTCTGTAGCTTTTGATGTTAAGAACGGTCCAAGTGCTACACTTACATTCTCTAAAAACGGTTGCCGTATGGACGATGGCGTAAACGCTGATTGCGACATCAAAATTCCTGTTGCTAACTGTGACAAGTTCAACGGAATTATTGACGGTAAGGTAACACCAATCCCAACAAAAGGTCTTACAAAGGTTAACTTCCTTCTTAAAACCTTTACAGCACTTACTGACAGACTTACAGAAGTTATGAGACC
>JAFSBS010000237.1 GCA_017437165.1 Clostridia bacterium | reverse complement strand
TATAAAAATCTCCATCTAAAATAATTTCCATTGTGATATTATCATCATTGAATGAAAAAAGTAATTTATCAACATTAATCTGTTGATACAAAGAAACTTTTTCGATTACAATTCCATCAGGCAAATACGACGGATATAATATATCTATATTTTCTTCTTTCAATGCATCTTCAATAGTTGAATATTTTCTATACTCACCATTCATAACAACAGTCACCCCGTTAACGACCAGTTCTTCATCAACTGGTGTATCGGCAACTGTGCCAAATCTGTTTTTGAGTTCGTCAAAAATATTCCGCTCAAATGCAACAGAAACAACTGTGAGAAGTGTTACAAGAATTGTTATAATGGCAGCAATAAACAAGACCTTTTTCTTCTTCAATACCTTTACTGATTTTTGAACTTCTTTGTCAGTTTCAGGTTCTTCTGTATCAGTAAAAGGTATCATACTGACCATTTCTTCTATTTCTTCTGTACTGAGAGTTATATCTTTATTTTGTAAACGTAAAGACCAATTAACAGCAGAGTCAATTAAATCGCCGTCAATTTTGTCAAGAGGTTTAGTTAATTCATAATCTGTTATTAACTCTAACGCTTTAATCAACTTTCTGTTTTTGTTATTTACATCTTCCATTATAAAGTTCACTCCTTTCCAATTTTTTGACGACAGGCTTTATTTATTTGTCACCAAAATCAGTTGACTGCTGATAAATTTTTAAGCAAAAAATTTCACCCCTTCCATACATATATGACGAAATATGTAAAAAGGGGCGCAGAAAATTTCAAAAAATTTTTAAGTTTATAAAAAGTTACCAAAAAAACAATCGTAAAATCAGCAAACCTACCGGAGTTGTAGCAAGTTTTGCCGCAACTTTCAACTTCTTTTTTAACCTTTTTAGTCTGCTGCTTACTGCGTCACGTGAAAGATTCAACTCTTCACAGATTTGCTTATAACTCTTATGTTCATTAACAGCTTTTATATAAAGGGCAAATTCTTCTTCATTTAATTTACTTAAAATAATTTGTTTTTTCTTTTCGATTTCTTCATCAGTTACCTGATTTTCTGTAAGAAGAGCCTCAATGCTTTCAACTGTCAAATCATATTCTGACAATTCTTCATAATAATTTTTCGCTTGAGTTCTGTACTGTTCGTGAATCTTTTTACCAGCAACATCCATAAGCCAGAATTTTATGTTGCTACTATATTTTAAAGAATTTTTCCTTTCTTGCAAAAGCAAAAATGTATCTTGCGTAACATCTTTTGCATCAACTTCATTTAATCTTGAAAGACAAAATCTGAATACATCATTATAGTAATTTCTATAACACAGCTCAATTTCTTCACGACTTATCACAAAACTCACCTTTTAATACCGTTCTGCTCAAATATTAGCATTTTTGCCATTTATTGTCAAATAATGCACCTTTTTGTCTGTTGTATTTTATATGTTATTGAAAAAACTTTTTTAGTTTGTTATAATCAAAAAAGAGTTAAAGAGGTGTTTTTATGCAGACAAATCATAATTTTTTTGATATCTCATTAAATAAAAATGAAGGAGAACAAGTCATTTGTTACCGGAGTGGCACTTTGGTTTATGAAGAAACTTTTTATAAAGGTGCTTTAATTTCTTCTGGTTATAACAGCGCAGGTTATCCGTTAAATGTTTTAATGAGTTTTCCTACAAGACTCTCACCAAAAGACTTTTGCGAACCTTTCGCTTTTAACATAGAAATTGATGGACAAAGTGTTGATTTTGATTTAGAGTTTATTGATTTTGAAACAATCAAAAATAATGATAATATAGAAGGCATTTTAACTTTAAAAAGCAATATTAAACCAATAAAAATTAAAGTTCACACCATTTCAGATGGCACAAATGTATTTTCAAGATATTTAGAAATTGAAAATCTTTCTGAAAACAACCTTAATTTAAGTAGATTAAGTCTTATTTCCGGCGGACTTGAAACGCTTGACAGAGATAAGATTTATTCCTCTGATATTAAAACTGACGAAATTTATTCTATAGGTTATTTTGATAGTGACCGTTGGGGTGAAGAAGGATTTTTTAACTGGCACAGGTTAGATGCGATTTCAACATCAATTGATACTCGCTTTAACCGTGACCGCTTCCGTCAGCCGATAGTATTTTTAAGAAACAATGTTACAGGCAAAATCTGGGTTTCAGAGTTTTCTTACAGCGGTGGTTGTCGTTTTACATTTGATTTAAACGGGCAGAATAACACCGACTGTCACCTTTCATTCAAAGCAGAAATTACAGGTCACAAGCCTTTATATGTAATTGCACCACACGAAACTTTTAAATCCCCTGAAATACAGATGGGATTAGTACAAGGTGACCTTGATGAAGCCGTTAATGAATTACACGCTCATATAAGAAAATCTGTTTTGAATGCACCGGAAATTAACCCCGTAAACCTTTTAATTGGTTGTGGTATGGGTGCAGAGCATTCAGACATGGGTGTAGAAATATGTAAAGACTACATTGACCAATTCAAAAAAATGGGTGGCGAAGTGTTTATTGTTGACGCAGGTTGGGTATGCCCTAAAGGTGAGCAGGTTGAGTGGAGTAACTATAACGGACTTAATGTTCCTGATAAGGATTTATACCCTAACGGAATTACAGAGGTTGTTGACTACTGCCACGAGAACGGTCTTAAATTCGGTCTCTGGATGGATGTTGAATCCCTCGGTAAACTTTGCCCACAATTTAAAGAAAACCCCGAATGGAGAGCCAAAAACACTCTGGGCGAACAAACCGACAAATTTATAGATTTCACAAATGAAGAAGCAGCTTTGTGGTGTGAAACTGAACTTGAGAGAGTTATTACTGAATATAAATTAGATTTATTAAGGGTAGATTACAACACTTCTTTCCGTGATTATTTCAATATGCGTGATACAGGCACAGGTGTAAAAGAATGCCTTACTATTAAGCAT
>JAFSBS010000236.1 GCA_017437165.1 Clostridia bacterium | reverse complement strand
TACCCCGCGATATATTTACTTGCACTCTCAAAGTGCTTTGCTATTATACATAAATTATATTCGGTTGTCAAGTGTTTTATTCAAAAATCTTAAAAATATTTTTTCTTGTATTTTCTATATTAAATGTTATAATAAATATATTAAATTTCAGGAGTATATTATGAAAACAGAAAAGAATATTTTAGTCGCGTTTATTTTAAATTTATCTTTCGCCATTTTTGAATTCTTTGGTGGCGTTTTTACCGGTAGTGTTGCCATTATTTCAGATGCTATTCATGATGTTGGTGATGCTACAAGTATTGGTATTTCTTTCTTTTTAGAAAAGAAAAGCAAAAAGAAACCTGATGAAAAATACACTTACGGATATGTAAGATATTCTGTAATAGGCAGTGTAATTACAACTTTAATTCTTCTGGTTGGTTCCGTTATTGTTGTTGTAAATGCTGTAAATAAAATTATGAATCCTACTGAAATAAATTATAAAGGTATGATTATTTTTGCGGTATTTGGTCTTGTTATCAATTTTATTGCCGCTTTTGTTACTCACGGAGAGGGTTCCCTTAATCAAAAGGCGGTGAATCTTCATATGTTAGAAGATGTTTTAGGTTGGGCAATTGTTTTAGTTGGTGCAATTATTATGAATTTTACCGATATTAAAATCATTGACCCGCTTATGTCAATTGGCGTTTCTGTTTTCATTTTTATAAATGCATTTAAAAATTTAAAGGAAGTGCTTGATTTATTCTTAGAAAAGACACCTCATGGAATAAATATCGAAGAAATTAAAAAAAATATTCTGGAAATAGATGGTTTAGAAGAAGTTCATCATATTCATATATGGAGTATGGATGGTAACTCGAATTTTGCTACAATGCACATTGTGACCAATGAAGATGGTCACAAAATCAAAGAAAAGGTAAGGGAAGAGCTTATTGAACACGGTATAAGTCATGCTACTCTTGAACTCGAAACAGTAGGGGAACATTGCCACGAAAATAATTGTAATGTTCATTTAAATGTAAGTTCAGGTCATAGTCATCATCACCACCATTAACACAAAATCAACAATATCAACTAAAATTGCCGTTTTTCCTTGACATTATTTGTGTTTATTAGTATAATATCCCTACAAGTTTGTGGAGGTTTCATTTTATGAAGAAAGAAATTCAACTTGATTTGGGTAAAAAAATATTCCCGTTGATATTGATGGTTATTGGTTTTGCACTTGCAATTGCTATGTTGGTTACAAGAGTTAATATGACAGCGGTTGTTTGTGTTGCGTTTAATTGTATTATTTCTGCAATAATTGCTTTAAGTCTTATTATTAAGAAAAAAGTGTACGCTCCTATGGTGGTTGCTTATGCGGCTGCTAGTCTTGGTGTGGTTTTATACTTCATTATATGGGGTGCAGATGCAGGTTTCGGTGCCTTCACAACCGGTATGAGTGGTTATTTTTCAGCAGATAATCCTTTATTTACAGGTGAAGGAAGTTTCTTTACAAGATTACTCGGTAATATTCTTATTGTTGCACCTAATGCAGTTTCTTTATGGGCTCTTTTCTTTGTTACAAAGAAAACATTTAAAAATAATGTACTTAAAACTGTTTTAACTGCAGTTCTTACTGTTTGTTTGCTTGGTACTACAGTTCTTTATGTTCTTACAATGAACCTCCGTGCTAAACCTAACACAGAAAGACTTTGGGAAGGTCACGACGATTATCTTAAAAAAGTTGATAATAAAGCAACTAAAGACTCACCCAATGTTCTTATTATTATGATGGATGACTTAGGTTATGGTGATGTTTCTTTAAATGGTGCTATTTACGATACACCAAATATTGACTCAATTGGTGAAAACGGTATTAACTTTACTAATTTCTATTCTGCTTATTCTGTTTGTTCTCCTGCAAGATTTGCGGCACTTACAGGCAGATACCCATATCGTGGTTATGCAGATAATGTTATTTATCCAACAGTTCAGACTATTTCTCCATTTGCACAAACACGTATTTTCAACTCTATTGAAATGGGTAACAATGCCGATGGTATGCTCGGTGATGAAATCACAATGGCGGAAGCATTCAAAGCAGCGGGTTATAACACAGGTGCTTTCGGTAAATGGCATCTTGGTGATTATGGTGAATATCTTCCTACAAATCAGGGGTTTGACTACTTCTATGGTAGCCACCATGTTAATGATATGAAACCATTCTACCATGTTACTGAAGAAAATGGCGAGTGGGAAATTGTTCACTCCACAAAAGACCTTAAAGACCAAAGTATGGCAACAAAATGGATTCACGATGAAATCAGTT
>JAFSBS010000235.1 GCA_017437165.1 Clostridia bacterium | reverse complement strand
CCTTTTAAGAGTTCCATAACTATCATACCGCCAAGCATATTACCAAAAAGACGGCAAGCGAGCGAAATAGGAATGGCAATATCGCTGACGATTTTCATAGGAATCATAATTGGTCTCATAGCTACCATAGGACCGCCCATTGCTTTGAATCTTCCACCGATTCCGAGTTTTTTGAACCCGAAATAATTAAGAAGAACAAAGGTTATAAGGCCCATAGAGAATGTAACAACCAAATCTGATGTTGGTGCCCTTAAACCGAACAGTTCGAAACTTGCACTGAATATTAAATAGATTGCAAGAGCGAACATATAAGGAGCAAGACTTTTACCTGCTTTTTTACCGGTTGCGTTTATACAAAAATTCTCAACTGTTTCAACACAGAGTTCCATAACATTCTGAAATCCTTCGGGCTTGTCCTTGAATTTCGGGAATACAAGGAATCTGAAAAGAAGGCAAAGAACAGTTACAATTAAAACAATAATCATTGTGTAAATGGTCGTTTCACCTAATTTGAGACCGAAAAGTTCAACAGAACTTCTGTCACCGAACATTGAAAATTCAATGTGCATAACGCTGTGTTTACCTGAAAACCATGTTATAAACACACCAATAGCAAACCAGATGCTGATAATCATACCTGAAAAGCATAGAGTTTTTAACCTTTTTTTCTTTTTGAAATTTTTCTTGTCATTAGAATCACCGAAGTTTTTGAGAGCTCCTTTAAAGTGGATATTAAGAACAAGGCAAATAACAAAAACTACCACGCTTATGCCGATTTTTATTAAATCAGCAGTGCTCATTTATTATCATCTCCTTCATTTGAAGTTTGTTTTTTATTATTCTTTTTAGAAAGTAATAAAATTAAAGGGATTGAAAGTATAACACCTATTGTGTAACCAATTGCTAAGAATTTTACTGAGTCTAAAAAGAAAAAGTAGATTAAAGCAAATGCCACTCCGTAGGAAGTGAATTTTATAAGCAGAGAAATGACTGCTTTTGTCATATTGCCTTTCAACGCATTTTTTAAAAGAATGTTTAGTAAAAATACTTCTAAAAAACCAAAGGCAATACCTGAAAAAATAAGTGTCATTTAGTCACCTCGCATATCTTCTTAATTTTATGACTTTTTTAAAAATAAGTCAATATAAAACAAGAGTTTTTTACTGTTGTTTTTACTAATTTTTTTTGCTATTTATTGGATATAATTACATTGTCTTTTTTTATAATTTATGGTAAAATAGTTGTTAAGTTAAAAATCTATCTGAAAGGTGCAAAAATAATGTTTGAAAACGCAAAAGTTGCATTAAATTACAAAGAAAATGGTAAGACGGTTGCTTTTTCGGGTAATAACGAAGATTTAGCGGTGAATTACTCATTTGATGGTAAATTTTTGAAAATTACTTTAAAAGCAAATAAAGAAACTGAACTTTATAATCTTAAAGTCATTGCGGACTATAACTATCCGGACGATGTTCGCATTATGCCAAATGGTTACCAGAGTTGGAGTATGACAAGGGAATACAAAAAGGATGAGTTTTACAGAGGTATGAACAAACTCGTTAAATCAATTCCATTAGGTTTCAATATGGCGGGTTGTAGTGGTGACTATATGTTCAGAGAGTACCCTGATAAGACGGGTGTTTTCCATGGTTATACATACTCATATATTCGTACAGGTAACGACTTCACACTTATTGGTAGCTTAAGTGAAAAAGAGGGCTACACAATTTTAAATTTTGACACAAATGCGAACACAATTATTGTTGAAAAGGATTTAGAATGTAAGGTAATAAACGGCGAAGTGACTGTTTTGGAAGCAGTTGTTTTAAATGGTGAACACGACGCAATTTTTGATGAATACTTTACCATTATGGGTATTGAAAAACCTAAAACAAACAGAATTAACGGTT
>JAFSBS010000234.1 GCA_017437165.1 Clostridia bacterium | reverse complement strand
TTTAAGCGGAACCATATTTACAGTTTTACTTGGTTTGTATATCGTGTTACATTATACTATGATACTTTATGTTGCACCTTTTGTTATTGTAATATTTTTAATAGGTGTAATATTTAGTGAAGTTAAAGAAAAAGGTAACTCGTTAATATGTATTCACCCGTTAATAATTTCTTCAATTACAACATCTGTTGTAGGTACATTGCTATATGAATTTCTTATAGAAAATGCGTTTTAAAATATAAAACAGTAGTAATTTATTACTATATATGATATAGTATAAATAATTGGGGTAGGTGGTTATAATGCTTACAATCGCAATTTGTGATGATGAAAAGAAAATATGCGATTATATAGAAAATCGTACAACTGAATTTTTAGCAAAAAATGATTTGGAAGCAGAAGTTTCTGTGTTCTATGATGGTAGTGAGCTTCTAAAAAAATGTGAATCAAATAATCAAAATTTTGATATCATTTTTCTCGATATAAAAATGAAAACATTAAACGGTGTAGAGTGTGCAAAACTTTTAAGAGATATTGGCGTAAATTCTCTTATAGTGTTTATCACATCTTCTGCCGAGTATGTTTTTTCAGGGTATGAGGTAAAGGCATTCCGTTATATTTTAAAAACTGATTTAGTCAATGCATTTTCCCGTGTTTTTGGTGAGTGTCTTACGGAACTTAAAAAACTTAACACAAGTTTCTTTACGGTTAAAACATCTTCAAGTGTGAAAAATATTCCGCTTTCGGATATTTTATATTTTGAAAGTAACAAACGACTTTTAAATATACATACAAAAAACGAGGTTATTTCCTTTTATGAGAAACTTGATAATGTAGAAAATGAACTAAAAGAAAAAGATTTTATAAGAACACACCAGAGTTATCTTGTTAATGCACAAAAAATAAAAAGTGTGTCAAAAGATTCAGTTTTTCTTGTAAATGGTTTCAGTCTTCCTGTAAGTAAAAGTAAGGCTTCTAAAGTAAAAGACGCTTATTTATGGTCAAAGAGGTAATGAAATGTTAGAGTTTTTAGAAACATCGCTATTCTATTTAATAAGGCTTTTTTCTTCAACATTAGAAATTCTTCTTGCTTTTTTACTTATGAACGTATTTTTTGAAGAAAAATTCAAAAGTAAAAATCCGAAAAGAATTGCGTTTGTAATAAGTGCGGGAATTCTTTTGGCACTTCAGGAAACAGGTCAGAGCGGTAATATTAAAACAGTTATTCAGATGCTTTTAATGATTGTTATAGTCTTTATAATTTACGACGGGCAAAAGCGTCTGAAAGCAGTTTTTGTAGTCATTTATTCATTGTTTGTAGCACTTTCAAAGTTGGTATCTTATTTTGCGTTTTCATTCTTTATAGATGAATACATAACAAAAATTCCTTATATGGATACTGAAAGCTTCTTTTACAGAATCCTGTCAATTGAAATGCCTAATATAATTATGCTTTTAATAATTATTCTTTTAGGTCTTTTCACAAAATCAAAAAATAAAAATGTGCCTTTGAGATATTGGCTTTTACTTCTTACTGTACCGGTTACTACACTCGGTACACTTACAGTTTATCAATATTATATAGACCGTTTAGCACCTGGTGAAGAAATAAATGCTTATATAATTATTTCAACAATCGGTATTCTTTTTATAAATATACTTGTGTTTATGCTTTTCTCACGACTTAACAATCAGTTAGAAATGCAAAGACGGCAAGACCTTTTAAATACGCAGATGCGTCTTGAAAAAGAGTCATTTTTAAGAATAGAAGAAAGCTACAACAGAACAAGAGAATTAAGACACGATTTGAAAAATCATATTTTTTCATTAAAGGGTATAGCTGAAAACGGTACAAAAGAAGAGCTTTTAGAATATCTTGAAAAAATGACTGATGCAGTTGAAGAGGCTACATATATTTCAATGAGCAAAAATTCTGCTATTGATGCGGTTATAAATGAAAAAATGCTTTTGGCGCAAAAAAGTGGTATTGCAACGCATTTTCAGGTTGAGTCACTTGAACAAATCAATGTGCCGAGTATAGATATCTGTACAATTTTAAGTAACGCACTCGATAACGCAATTGAAGCAAATGTCAAAGTAGAAAAAATGAGTGACAGATATATAGAAACAAAAATAACAAATGATGAAAGCGGTATTTTTATTTCTATAAAAAATCCGTCACCTGAAGCACCGAAGAAAAGAGCAGGGAATTACATTTCTTCAAAAACCGATAAAGAAAATCACGGTCTCGGTTTAAAGAGTATTAAAAGAACTGTTGACAAACACAAAGGCGATATGCTTATTAAATATGAAAACGAAGTGTTTACTATTGTTGTAAGTTTGTAAAAGGGGAGAGAAAGTTTGAAAGAAAAAGTCCGGCATTCATACAGAGAAAATGATTTCAAAAAATTGTTTTATACTCTTGTATCATTTAGTTTTATTGGTTGTTTAAATGCTTATATACACAATCTTTTAGCTTTTGCTCCACATAGCGGAGAATGGTGGGTGGTAGTTATTACTTTACCGATAATTGTGTTGTATTTAATTGGCGGTTTTATATTTTTTTCTACACCAATACCTATGTTGTGCTTTTTATTATGGACAAAAATAGAAAGTGTAAGAAACAAATCTGAACTCGGCAGAGAAGAAATTTCAACACAGAGTAAAAAGACTTTTTCCTATAAATTTATGGCAATTATTCTAATGCTGTTTAATTCGATTTTGTATCCGATGATATCATCTTATGTTATTTATAGATATTTCTGATTAAAAGGGGTGAGGTCTTGAGTATTTTTAAGGGTAAGCCTAAATATGAAACTTCTGCTAAATATACAGATACTTTATATGAAAATTATTTTTGTACTGAAAACACAGAAACTATTACACAACGTAATAAAAAAGTAGCAGGGTCGGAAATTGTTATTTTTTGCGTTATATGCCTGATGTTAATATTTGCAGTTGTCGAAATGAAAGAACCGCTAAAGACTTATGGTTCGTATGGACGTGAGTTTATCGAAGAAAAACTTGCTGAAAAGTATGATGATGTTTTTATTGTTCAGAAAATACGGCCGGGTGGAATAGCGTTCAGGTCAGAAAAATATCCTGACTACAAATTTTATATAGATATTTTTGGAGATCTCGTTGAGGGTGAACTTTGGGCGATAGACCTTGGGAACACTGAATCTTGTGTTAATGATTATAACGAAGTTGTTATTGAAAATGAAATTAAAAACAAATTAACCGAAGCGACAAGTGAGGTTTATGATGAAACACAGATATTTTTGGTCGATATAGAACTCAATCA
>JAFSBS010000233.1 GCA_017437165.1 Clostridia bacterium | reverse complement strand
GCATAACAGATAATAAGAGAAGTTACAAATAATAAAAAAGTAAAAACAATAGTGGGAATTAATATATCGATTCATTTATAACTTATATTGAAATAACTGGTTTTTAAAAGAACTCTCAACCACCCTAGGAAGAATATAAATTATATATAGTTTTCTACTCGCTTGAAAGTAGATTAAATAAGCAAAATAATGAAAAGGCGGTCCCCCTCTCTTCGAAGAGAGGTACACCTTAAAAACAGCTTTTCTTTTCATTTTCACTTTATTATTTAAAGTGCTATAGTCATCAGTAATACAATAAAAACATCCTATCATTTAAAGTTGGTTTTTACATCAACAAAAAATGATAGGATGAATTCATTTATATAGTTCTAGTTCCTAATTTCTAATTTCTAATCTCTAGTTCCTACGAACAGAATTTATTCTGTTCTCAACGCCTCAACCGGGTCTTTATTTGCTGCAATTTTTGACGGGAACAGCCCTGCTACAAGAGTTAATGTAACACTTATAATTACAAGGGCAAAACCACCGATAAACGGTAAGGCAGCTGATGCCGGAATATTAAGAAGGTCGTTAAGAATAAAGTTAATTGGTATTTGTAAAAGAAGTGTTGAACCGATACCTATAACACCCGCACCAAGACCTATAACGGTAGTTTCTGCGTTGAATACACGTGCAATATCCTTTTTAGAAGCACCGATACTTCTTAAAATACCTATTTCTTTAGTTCTTTCAAGAACAGAAATATAAGTAATAATACCAATCATAATTGAGGAAACCACGAGAGAAATTGCAACGAATGCAACTAAAACATAAGTAACAATATCAATAATAGTTGTAATACTGCTCATAAGCACACCAATTAAGTCGGTACATTTAACTGCGTATTCATCGTGACCATCTTCAGTTACTTTGTTATTGTAATAATTTATAAGTTCGTTAAGCTTCTCTTTTGCTTCAAAACTACTTGGGTAAAAGTAGATTGCAGATGGCGAATCAGCAGTTGAATAACCCAATGTTTCAAGCGTCGCTGAAAGTGAATTGTTAGCCGCCATTGTATCAACATAGGCTTGCTTTAATGCCAATACCTGTTCTTCTGAAAGAAAACCTTCCATAAGTTTCTTCTGAAGGTTTGTCATATCATCAAAACCGAACATCGCCATCATATTTGTCATATCAACCTGAGTCATATCAATTTCCATTTGCTCTACCATTGATAAGAACGGCTGAATATCAAGATAATTGAAATCAATTTTAGACAAATCAACATCTTTCAAATCAAAATCATTAACGGTAAGATTTGAAAATTCAAGACCTGTTAAAACATCTTTTGTCTGGTCTTTGAGTTGTGCTTTTACAACTTCTGTCTTGGCATTTTCTGCTACAACATAATCCATAAGGTCAGTTCTGTAACCAATACCACCGGTACCAATTGAGAGTGTGTTATTTTCGTCCGGTCTTAAAATACCTACTATTTTAAGAGTAAGACCATCTTCCACAAGACCTTTTACAAAATAATCATTTTCACGATTATCTTCCCAAAGACCTGTTTTCTTATTTTTGGTGTAGTGATCGCCTGTGTTTACTACTTTGAATTCCATATCAAGAATTTCATCGTAAGAATACTTTGAAACACCTGCACTCTGAAGCTCTTCACCATTAGCAAGTGCAGACATTATGTGCTTTGAAAATTCTTCCTGGTCCTTAATACCCAAACCATAAACAACAAGTTCATTTATCTGATGATTTGCGTCAACTATAAGAACAATTTCTTCTTTGCTTTCGGGGAGTTTACCCGCAATAACATCGTACTGACTTTCCATAAGCTTATCGTCACCGATAAGTTCAATCCAAACTGACATCTGTGCCATTGAACCCGCCATAGAGGTCATTGCTTCCATATCGGCACCCATGCTCATACTTTCCATCATAGTGCTTGGGTTTACCTGAACAACACCTTGGGATGTATCCGCCTTATAAATATTAAGGTCCGTGCTGTATTTGTACTGAACATCGTTACAGATTTTGTCAAATTCTGCTTTGTTGTCTTCAATGTAAGTCTTGAAGTTTTTAAGGTTATTTGAAGATGCTTGTGAAATGAACGCATTTACCATCTGCATAAATGCTTCGTTTACATAAACTGTATCTTCTTCAACATCTATACCCTGCATTGCTTCCATTCCAAGACCTGTAACAGAAGTCATTATACTGCTTATATCCATCGTCTGTTTCTCAACGGACATAGGGTATGAAAGAAGCATATCTTCCTGAACTTTGTCTATATACCCCTGAATACCATTTGAAAGTGAAAGCACGAGAGCAATACCTATAATACCGATACTGCCTGCAAAAGCAGTTAAAAATGTTCTGGCTTTTTTAGTTTTCAGGTTATTTATACTGAGCGAAAAAGCAGAAGCAAATGACATAGAAGTCTTTTCGCCTTTTTGTTGTTCTTTTTCAGCGAATTCTTTTTCTTTTTCGTAATCTCCTTCAGTCGGTTCAAACGGGTTTGTATCACCAATTACTTCACCGTCAAGACATCTTATAATTCTATTTGAATACTCTTCCGCCAAATCAGGGTTATGAGTAACCATAATTATAAGTTTGTCTTTTGAGATTTCTTTAAGAAGCTCCATAATCTGAACACTTGTTTCAGTATCAAGGGCACCTGTCGGTTCATCAGCAAGAAGAATATCAGGGTCATTTATAAGAGCACGGGCAATCGCAACTCTCTGCATCTGACCACCGGACATCTGACTTGTTTTCTTATACATCTGATTTTCAAGACCAACTTGCTTTAAAGCCTGTTGTGCTCTTAATTTTCTTTCTTTTTTAGAAACACCTGAAAGTGTAAGAGCAAGTTCAACATTAGAAAGAACTGTCTGATGCGGAATAAGGTTATAACTCTGGAATATGAAACCTATTGAGTGGTTACGGTAAACATCCCAATCAGTATCAGTAAATCTTTTTGTAGATTTACCATTGATTATAAGATCACCACTTGTATAACGGTCAAGCCCGCCTATAATATTAAGCATTGTTGTTTTACCACAACCGGAAGGTCCGAGAATTGAAACAAATTCGTTTTCTCTGAAGTTGATACTTACACCCTTGAGCGCCCTTACGGTAGTGTCACCCGTTACATAATCTTTAACTATATTTTTTAATACTAACATTTCTTCTTACCTCAATAATAAAGTTTCTTACGATTAAGATAGAACACAAGCCCTACAACTGCACCGAAAAGAGCCACACCGCCAATTATAAATAAAACGGTATAATCTTTTGGAGGTTCTTCGTAAATAATTGTCGGGTTATAAGTTTCACCTTCCTGGAGCGGAGCGATTGCTCTTTCTTTAAAAAGAAGATTGTGGAGCCATTCAATTATTTCGTCAGTTGTCATTTTTTCAAATTGCTCAAATATCTGTGAAGCATAAAGTGCGAAACTGTCTGCACCGCCGCCACTCATCATTCCATTTAATGCTCCTTTGTTTTCCGGCAATTTAAGTGCATCTACAAGATACCTTAAAACAGTTAGCAAGAGTGCTTCTTTGTCTGCTTTGATGTAAGTGTAACTTGTATTTTTACCATTCAACACTTGTTTACTTATTTTTGTTTCTGTTTCACCATAAGCGTAGAGTGCCTTTAAATTAAAGTCTTTGAGTTTAAGCCCCAGCTCTTTTTCAAAAGATTTGAAAATATCGTTTGTATTCATTGAAGAACTTATTGCATTTGTGTCAAGTTCCACTTTATATACAGGTTCGATTTTTTCGAGTAACGCAGTTATCGGAAGAAGCAAATTTGTTATACAGATTTCTAAATTACCGCTATCTATAAAATAAAGTGCATTCGGTAAAATATCGAGCGCTGTTTTAACAGGCTTCTCAAATAAATCATCAAGCAAATCCAAAACAGGTGTAGTAATATTTCTTAATACTGCATCTTTTCTTGTGTCGTTTTTATATTGCTCATAGGTTTTTATATTTTTACTGTCGCAACCAAGAGCCTCTAAAATCGGGATAATTGCTGTGTTATATCCCTCACCACCGGTTACTTTTATGCTATCCATAAAAGTAATAGTTTCACCTTTAAGAATCACTTCTAAAAGTGGCATCAATGGTCGTAGCATCGCAACAAGTGCATTTTCAAAACCTGTTCTTCTGCCATCGTAGAAACCAAAATTTATATAATTAAAATTAACTTTTGACCAATCTGATGCCCGCATCAACGCATTTCGCACCTGTAAAAATTCAGTTTCCGTCAAAAGTGATGCAACCCCTTTTGGTGTAGCATCAACACCCATAACAGAAAGCATTTCTAATATACCATCTTTTTCGAGTGCAGAGTAAATTCCGATTGTAAGCTCACCAACTGTTTTATTGGTGTAAATTGTATTTTTTAAAAGAGTTTCTAACTTTCTGTAATCGGTGTACTCCTGAACAAATTCATCAATCAAATCATCTATTCCGTTCAGTACTTTCGTAAATTCTTTCTCACCTAAATTTTGTGTATAGGTAATCTGACTGAATGTTACTGTCGGAAAATTGTAAGATTTTGCATCTGCTAATTTACTGTCATTAAAAAGCAGAATAATCGTTTTCACAACATTCTTTGTATCTGTTTCTAAAAGTTTATTAAGAATATCAGGCGACAATAAATCATTTTTTGTATCCGTTGCATTAAGACCTTTTAAAAGTTCCGGCAAAGCATTTTTATTAAGTTTTAAAGCATCTACCAACCACGACATAATTACTGTATAAGCAAGTGGTTTATTCGGAGTAAAAGTAACACCATCGCTACTACCACACTGACTGAGTGCATAAAAATCAATTGATGGAAGTTCTAAACCACTTTCTGCAGTCATACCATTGAGTGCATCATTAAGCATAACCTCTACATCAAGTTTCATCGAATCGAGGTCAATAATTTTTAAAAGAATAGCAAGTCTTATATATGCATTTTCTTTTACCGGAGCTAAAAGATTATTAAAACAAGCATCCATCTGACCACTTTCACAAAAATACGCAAAAGACGGTAAAACCGTCACCAATGTATCAATCGGTTTTTTCTCTAACTTATCAACAATTGACAATGCAGACATAAGAATATTATAAATCATTGTAGATTTATCTTCTTTTGCCTGGTTTTTAAATTCTTCCTGTGATAATTTCACTTCACAACCTAATGCTTTAAGCATCGGTACAATTGCGTTTTCGTAACCATTTCCGCCTTCAATTTTTGTAAAGTTTGCAACTGAATATTTACCGGAACAAAGAAGCATAAATAAAAGATTATTAAATGGACTTAATATTGCACTTATTGCCTTTGCAAAACTGATTTTATCTGTTACACCCCATTTTACATTTGTTAAATCAAGATTTTGAAAACTACCCGCATTTATTAGTGCATTTTGTACATCAGGGTAATTTTTAAGACCTTTCGCAACACCATTTATAGTTACATCTATTCCTATTGATTTTAAGTCACTTGCTGTTTCCTCCATAGGTGCATAAACAGAAACAAGTAACTCCGACACAGTAGCATCGTTATAAATCATTGGTTCTAACACGTTTTTTAAATCTGTCTTTAAATAACTCTTTAAAATATACGAAAGTAAGTTTTCTGTACCTATAAGTGCATTGTTTGCTTCGGTTTCTGTAACACCTTCAGGATATGAAGGCGCAACGGCAAAAGCCACAACATTGGATGAAGTAGCGAAAAATGTCATTATAACTGCTAAAAATAAGCACAGAAATTTTTTTGTTTTCATAATAATCACACTTATTTATAAGATTTTTTATGCATATATTTTTATTAAAACTTAGTCTATTTTATTATACTACCATAATAAAAGTAAAATGT
>JAFSBS010000232.1 GCA_017437165.1 Clostridia bacterium | reverse complement strand
AACAATTTCTAAATAATGATTTTGCTTCTCCGGTGGTATAGTACCATCTAAAATTCCGTTTATAAATCCACCTATTGTAGTCATTGGTGTTTTAAATTCGTGCGAAACGCTTGAGACGAAGTTTCTTCTTGAATTCTCCAATGCTTCAAGCGATTCTGCCATCGAATTGAATTCAATAATAAGTTCGGTCATCTCGTTTTCTTCAGTGGGTTCAGGTACTTTATATGAGAAATCACCTACAGAGTAACATCTTGCCGCTTTTGCTAAATCTCGTATTGGTTTTGACATTTTGTCTGCAAGGAAGAAAAGTGCAAGAGTAAGTATAACTAAAGCAAAAACTGCTGCAGATAAAAATGATGTTAAAAGTTTTATGAAGTAACCTGCAATCTGCCCCGAAATAGGACTTGTGCAAATTGTAAACCCTACAATTTCATTTTCAATTTTAATAGGAGAAATTGCAACTGCGTGAGTTTCGGTGAAAACACCACCGAGAGTAGTGTAATCTGCATAACCGATTGCTTCTGCCTTTACAATAAATGCTTTTGGGATATGAATGTTCTTGTGTTCTTCACACACAGCGTGCTTAACAGTTTCAAATGGTTTTTTTAAAGTGTCATCACAGGCAATAATCATACCATCGGCATTACACATAAAAACCATACTTCCGCTTGCATCTGCCGTGAGTTTTAAGTTGTTATAAAAAAGCAAGGCAGTTGCTTCCTGATTGTGAAGAGCTAAATCCGAACATAGAATTTCAGATGTGAAATCAGAAATTGCGATTGAATTTTTGCTTAAACCAGCCAAAGTTTCCTGCTTGGAAAAATTATAAACAAACGCCATAAGAGTAATACCGGTAATAATGAAACCTATTACAATTATAACCGCTAAAATAACAAAGTATTTAAGAAAAAATGCACCGCGTTTATTATTAGAAAATTTTGATTTTAACTTTTCCATAAATTATGCTTTTGTGTCAAACTTGTAACCGACACCCCAGATAGTTCTTAATTCCCACTGGTCAGAAACACCTTCAAGTTTTTCTCTTAAACGCTTAACATGAACATCGACTGTTCTTGAATTTCCGTAATATTCAAATCCCCATACTTCATCAAGAAGTTGGTCTCGTGTGTAAACACGGTTAGGGTTACTTGCAAGGTGATAAATAAGTTCAAGTTCTTTTGGCGGAGCATCAACATATTCGCCGTTGATTTTTAATTCATAGTTTGTGAGGTTTATTGAAAGTTTATCGTAAGTAACGATTTTATTCGATTCCTGTGCAGGAGTCTGTGTAGGGGAGGTACGTCTTAAAACTGCTTTGATTCTTGCAATTACTTCTTTTGGTTCAAATGGTTTTACAATATAATCATCTGCACCGAGCTCAAGCCCTAAAACCTTGTCAAAAACCTCGCCTTTTGCGGTGAGCATAATAATAGGTGTCTGAGAGTTTTTTCTTATTTCTCTGCATATCTGCCAACCGTCAAGACCAGGTAACATTATATCTAAAAGAACGAGGTCAGGATTAGTTTCAGAAAACACCGTTACTGCGTCAAGCCCATTGTTGACAACCTCTGTTGAATAACCTTCTTTTTCAAGATATAACCTTAAAAGCTCACAGATATTAACGTCATCATCAACAATAAGAATTTTTTCGGTAGCCATAAAAACACCCCTTTGTTATTAGCTGTTAGTTGTTAGCTGTTAGTTGTTAGCATTATATACCATATTTTATAAAAAAATATGAACAAAATTTTAAAAAAGTATTATAGTTTAGTATTGGTAGTTTAAAGTGAATTATTTTTTCTTTTTATCTTTTTTCCTTTGTTTTGTTTTTCTTACAGATTTAGTTCTTCTTCTCTTAATGGTTAATCTGTAATAAATGAAACCTGCAATCATAGCGGTAACTATAAGGAAAATTGAAAAATAAACAACAACCATTTTAATTTCGTCTTTGTTTAAATCGTTTTGCTGAGTTTCAGAAGTAGTTGTTGTTATACTGTCAAGTTTTCCGATTGTTACAACACCATTAGCATTTAAAATATAACCGTAACCTTCAGGTAGGCTCTCTTTAACAGTATCACTTATAACATTACCCTGACTGTCAACAAGTTGACCGAATTCATTTATATGTAAAACTTGTGGGTTTGCATTCGGTGTGGCAACATTTGCGTTGAGAGATGGTGTTAAGTAATCATAACTTGGTGTTACTGTGTTGTTTAAGTTCATGGAAACGTTACCACCGAACCCCGAAACAATACCGGTTGCGTTTTCGTCTTCGGGAGCGTTTTCTATTCCCTGATAAACATTGAGTTTATAAGTTGTAGTTTCTGCTGAAGGTCCGTTGTATTTTACGTTAACAGTAACAGTTTGTACGGGTTCTTTTGACAGAGATACTTTTGCATATTGGGCAAGGTTAACTGTTTTACCGTTTATTTTTACTGTCATATAGCCGTTGTCAATTGGTGTAGGGTTAATGTAAATGAGTTCCCTGAAATAATCGAGATACAAGTTGTATTCGTAAATATCAGAATAAAATTCTTTTTTCAAATCAAATCTGTTTGTTTTGTGAAGAACAATATCAAATGCTTGTTCATAAGTGTATTTGGAAGAAGAGAGTGCAATACCTTTATCTTCGTAAGCCATTCTCTGAATTATGTAGTGAGGAAGAGTTTTGTTCTTATTTGCTTTGAATACTGAATCAGGGTCTAAAGTGACGTTGTACTGTGTGCCGAGCATTGCCGCCATATATTTTATCTGGATTTCTTCATCAGTAGCAGTACTTGCGTCAACTGAAATACCTGCATCTGAAATTGACATAATAGCAAGTCTTCTGAATGCCTCGTTTCTTTCGATTGTGACAAGTTCACGTGAAGTAACATAACCATTTGTATAAAGTGCAAAAAGGCATGTGTAGTAAATATAATCTTCAAGACTTACTATCGATGTAATGTCAAAATATTTTGAAACAAACGCAATGAGTGAACGGTCATCACCATCAAGTGCGACCATGTACATCATAAGAGCAGCTTCGAGTGTAGTTCCCGGCGGTATAGTTAATCTTTCGCCGGTGAAAACATAATAGAAATCATTTTTCCATAAAGCGTAAAGGGCGCTTATCATAAAAATGGAGTCAGGGTCTTCTTCTTGTTCAGGTGTTATAAGAACACCCTGTTCTCTTAACCATGACACTTTTGATTGGTTGGTAGCATCGGGGTCACCGATTATGGAGAGCGCACCTAATTGCTGAAAGACATAAATATACGCTGCTCTTTGAGATTCTTCATCAAGAGTGTAATAGTGAGCGTATTCTTCAACTTCTTCTTTAAAGCAAGGCGCATCTGTTATATAAGGATAATCGGTAACAGGGTGCAAAGCTTTTTCTGTTATAATTCCATCAACAGAAAGCATATTTTCTTTAACGATAAGCTGACGAAGCCATGAAGGGTTGGTCGCTTCATATTCATATTGAGTTTTAACACCTAAATTGGTGTTGATTTTTTTTGCAAATTTTT
>JAFSBS010000231.1 GCA_017437165.1 Clostridia bacterium | reverse complement strand
TTAATAGTAAACTTATACCTACTGTACCAAAAGAGAACGTTATAGGAATAAGAATTCCTGTTTTAAGGGAATACGAAAAAACGATAAAAAACACGGAAGAAGCAAAAGGTTTTTTAAATTCTTTACCGCATAAATATACAGAAGAATATAATCTTCACGCATTATTATTAGAAAATATCAAGACTTATAGTGAAACAATAAAAGCTTTAAATGAATTTTTGCCTTATGTTGATAACTGGGCAACCTGTGACATTATGAGTATTAAAATCTTTAAAAAACACCTTGATATTCTGCCGGAACAACTTGATTTGTGGCTCAATTCCAGCCATACTTACACTACTCGCTTTGCTATAAAAATGTATATGACTTATTATCTTGATGACAACTTCAAAATTGAGTATATGACTAAAATTTCAAAATTGCGTTCAGATGAATATTATGTGAATATGATGATTGCGTGGTATTTTGCAACTGCACTTGCAAAGCAATACGATACGGCAATTGAATTTTTAGAAAAAAAGAAACTCTCACAATGGGTACACAACAAAACAATTCAAAAAGCAATTGAAAGTTACAGAATCACTGATGAACAAAAAATATATTTAAGAACATTAAAATACAAATAGAACTGACGAAGCTTGACAAAGATTCATCAGTTCTTTTTTCAGTTTATCTCATAGCACTTCTCATATCAGACATACCTTCTGAAATGCCCTCTGATACATCTGTAACAATATCACCAATCAAGCCGTTATCATTTTCGCCTGAAACATCGGTAACTATACCGTCATTTTTGTCTGGTACTGTTACAATATCCATTGTAGTATCAATTGTTGTATCTCCGGTAGTAGGTGTTGTAGTTGTCATATCTTCCGCATCATTACCACAACCATAGAATAAAACTGCCACCATTGAAATTACAAGAATTGCAATACCGAGTGTTATAATTCTTTTCATTGATTTCACATCCTTTCCGGAGTGATTCTACTCCCGTTTTATTTTCCCACAATCAGAATAAAATATTACTATTATTTTGTAAGAACACCGTTATCCATATAAAGCAAAATTAAAATTTCTGCTTCTTCCCCTGTTTTCGGGTCAATATAAACTAAAATTTCCTGATTATCGGGTGCTACACAATGGTATTCGTAAGCGAAAATTTCAGTACCAAAATCTGTAGGGATAAACACTTTTTTACTCGACTTTACTTTCAGAGATGGATTAAGAAGTTTTTTTCCGTTTTCTAAAGTATATTTATATTTTCCGTTTTCTTCTCGTTTTGTGTGATTCATCAAATATCCTGTTGAATCAAACGCAGTAATTTCGCCGTTGTCAAGAGCAACACTTACTTTTATTAAATCTGTATAGTAAGTTATTCCATTTTCATAAAACGCAAAATTTATTGTCATAATGCCATCTATTACTGCGTAATAACTCTCTTTTATATTTTTGTAACCCCTTTGATTTAAAAAGAGTGTTGCGGTTTTTATCGCTTCTTCATAGGTCAGGGTACTTTCATCAGCAAAGCGTGAATAAATCATATAAGTTACAATACCGCCTTTTTTAGTAACTGAAACTGTAAGGTCTGCGTTGTAAAAGCTGTAACAATCAATATTACTTTTACACTCACTTAAAAAATACAGTTCTGTTTCAGAAATATCTAAAAAATCTGCTGCTTTTTTCTGTGCTTCTTCTTTTGAAACTTCCGGTAAATTTTCTATAAGTTCAGATTTTTTTGTATCAATATTATCGGAGAAAGGACCGTCATAAATAAGTGTAGGGTAATCTGTCATCGTCTGTTTTGCATCATCTAATTCCTGTCCTAAATAAAGTTTTTCTTCTCCTTCGTTTTCAGCAAGAGTAGATTTAACATATTCAAACTCGAGTCCGCCACTTTGTTCTTCGCTTATTAAATAGTTCACTTCTCCACTTAATTTTTCTGCATATTCAGCAAGTTTTTTTAAATTTTCTGTTTCTTCCTTCGTTATTTTCTCACCCGAAGCACTTTTTTCATTAAGCGTCATAGTGTATTCGCCCACTTGCGAAAGAAATTTGTAAATAGATGAAAGTTCTGCTTCTCCGTCAGTAATTTCTGACAAATTAGTCTTTGCGGCAGTTGAAGCACGCCACACTTCAGTTGAAACATTGGCAATCATCGGTGAAGTGCTTGCATAAAGGCATTTATCTAAATTAAGACTTATCGAATCAAGATGTGTACCAAGCTCTGTTAGCGCCCTTTCTCTACCTGCGTTAAGAACTTTTTTTGTTTTCATATATTTCACTGTACTTACTGTGCTTACCGCAACTAACGCTACAATTACAGCTACCAGAAAAGACACTATTCTTACAGTCTTTCTTCTACTTTTTTTCATAAAATCACCTTTTAATATTTAATCAAATTTATTTTTTCCAAAAAATTAAAGATTTATTCATTTTTTAAACTCCAAACTTCCATAAAAGCATTTACAAATTTTCTTTTATATTGTATAATAAATTGATTAAAGTGGGTGTATATGGTTTAATTATATATACTCTCGATGGAGGTGTTTGCTCTTTGGCTTATTTTGATAACAGCGCCACTACAAAACCAACTGAAAATGTAGTAGAAGCAGTAAGATTTGCACTTACTGAATGTTGGGGTAATCCTTCTTCACTTCACTCACTTGGTACCGAAGCAAATAACGCACTTACTAAAGCCAGAAAGCAAGTATCATCTCTTTTAAGTTGTCAAAGTGAAAATTTCTTTTTCACTACTTCAGGCACCGCAGGTAACAATACTGCAATTTTTGGTGCTTACGAAAAGCAAAAAAGACTTGGCAACAGAATTGTTACCACATCTATTGAACATCCCAGTGTTTTAGAACCTATAAAAAGACTCGAACAAAACGGGGTTGAAGTTATAAAAATTACCCCTGATAAAACAGGAAAAATCAATGAGGATGAATTTTTCTCTGCAATAAATGACAAAACAATTCTTGTTTCTTGTATGCATATAAACAACGAAATCGGTTCTGTAATGCCTGTTTCTGCTATAAAATCGGCAGTTAAAAGGGCAAAGTCCCCCGCACTTATTCACACAGACTGCGTTCAGGCGTTTGGTAAAATCCCGTTTTCTCCAAATTCTCTCGGTGCAGATATTATTACTGTAAGCGCGCATAAAATCCACGGACCTAAAGGCGTTGGCGGAATTTATTTAAAAAACAAAAACATTATTAAACCTTTTATGCTCGGTGGTGAGCAAGAAAGCAATATTTTTGCAGGTACACAAGGAATGCCTGCAATATTAGGTTTTGGCGAAGCCGCTGAAGAATCAAAAAATATTACTGCAAACGCAGAAAAAGTCAGAAACTTAAAAAATTATTTAATAGAAAATATCAAAGATTTAAAATCAGTTACAATAAATTCACCTGTTGACGCTTGTCCTTACATTTTAAATCTTTCAATTTTAGGACTCCCGAGTCAGCCTATTGTTAATTTTATGAGTGAAAGGAACATTCAGATTTCTGCAGGTTCTGCTTGTAAAATGGGTCACAGAAGTACAGTACTTACCGCAATGGGACTCGACAGTAAAATAATAGATTCCGCTGTAAGAATCAGTTTTTCAAGATATAACACAGAAGATGATGTAAATCTTCTCATAGATGCAATAAAAGAAATAGATAAAAAATACAGAAAAGGATAATTATGGATAATTATGAAAGAAATTAT
>JAFSBS010000230.1 GCA_017437165.1 Clostridia bacterium | reverse complement strand
CAAAAACAAGGACTTTGCTGTTTTTTAATTTAACCTGATTTTCTTCACCGAAAATTCTCGCTGAACGGGAAAAGCGTTCGTCCATTGTTTTTTTGCTCCTTTCAAAAATATATATAATAATAATTATATAAAATTAAGATTTTTTGTCAACAATAAATCTTGGTGATAAAATGAAAAAACGGATTATATCTTTAACCCTTATAATATTTCTTACGTTTTCGTCTTTAAGTTTCAGAATTTATATGTTAGGAGTCAAAAACATTTACTCTGTGAGTACTGATAACACAATGAAAACAAACACAATTTCAAAAACCCGTGGCAATGTTTACGACAGAAATTTAAACAGAATAACAAACAGCAAGGAAAAATATATAGCGTGTATTAAACCGACTGCAAAAGGATTTTTAGAAAGTGAAAAACTCACAAATAAAGATAACGTAAAAGAAGAACTAAAAAAGGGACATTTGGTCACTACAACTGTACCTTCATTTGATTTCTTTGAGAATTCAAATGATATTCTGACACTTACCACTTTTGAGCGGTATGAAAAAAATTCACTTTGTCATATATTGGGTTATTGCAGTAATGATAAAGGAATGTACGGAATTGAAAAATATTACAATGACATTTTAGAAAAAACAGGAGGTTCACTTTCTTTAAAATACCATTGTGATGCTTTAGGGAGAGTTTTAAACGGTGAAGCGGTTGAAGTGTATAACGACAATTACAATAATAAATCGGGAATTGTGCTTACAATTGACAAAGATATTCAGAAAATAGTTGAAAACGCGTTGATAAATCACAATATAGATGTTGGTTGCGGTATTGTTTTAGATGTAAATACAAGTGAAATTTTAGCGTGTGCCTCAACACCTGTAATTGACAGAAGTAATTTAAACAATTCTTTACAGAATATAAACTCACCATTTATAAACCGTGCATTTTCGGAGTATGCGGTAGGTTCTGTTTTTAAGGTAGTTACCGCTATTTCCGCAATTGAAAACAATAAAAATAGTTTGATTTATGAGTGCAAAGGCAACATTACAAAAAGTAACAATACTTTCAATTGCAGCAAAAAAGACGGACACGGAGAAATGGACTTAAAAAGTGCCATGACCTACTCCTGTAACCCATATTTTATAGAATTAAGTTGCATTGTAGGCACAGAAGATTTATTGAATACTGCAACAGAATTAGGTTTTAACAAAGCCGCTGATTTTGGTAACGGATATTTTACAGATAAAGGCAATTTACCAAAGGAAGAAGAATTAAACAGTAATGCCTCTTTAGGCAATTTAGGGTTCGGGCAAGGTTCACTACTTGCTACACCTTTGCAAATATCAAATTGTTACGCAGTAATTGCTAATGGTGGTTATTATAACGAGCCGACTTTAATAAAAGGTTATATTGATGAAAACGAAAAATTCTCAAGTGGCAGTAAACAAACAGGCAAAAAAATACTGAACACTGAAACCTGTGATATTTTAAAAGAATGTCTTCTCAATGTAGTTCAAGAAGGTACCGGTAAATCTGCTTTCACTTCACTTTTTCTCTCTTGTGGTAAGACCGCTACCGCCCAGAGTGGACAATATAATGAAAATGGTGTAGAAATTAAACACTCGTGGTATGTCGGATTTTTTCCTTACGAAAAACCCCAATATGTTATTTGCATAATGAAAGAAAACGGTATTTCAGGTGGAATTGATTGCGCACCGGCATTTAAAGAGGTTGCTGAGGAGATTTATATTCATAATAGAATTGAAAATTGAAAATGGAGAATTGAGAATTCCGGAAACGCTACGCGTTTGATTGTAATTGAATATGAATAAAAATAACTACATTCTATCATTTAAAGATTTTCCGTAAATCTAAAATAATTGAATGTAGTTTTTATTAAAACTTTATAATTGCCACCGCAGGTCCCAAAATTTTCAATTTTCAACTTTCATTTTTCAATTACAAAATTCTGCATTATGCATTCCGGATTTTCAAAACTCGTTCTGCTCCCAACATTACACCGATTTTCGCACTATGGAAGTTAAGACCACCCTGGAGCCATACCGCAAATGGTTCTCTTAAAGGTGCATCAGCAGAAAGTTCAATAGAAGAACCGTTTGTAAAAGCACCCGCTGCCATTATTACATCACTGTCATACCCCGGCATTGCCCAAGGTTCAGGTACAACAAAACTATCTATTGCAGAGCCACTCTGAAGCCCCTGACAGAACGCAACGAGTTTTTCAGGTGTCTCAAGTTTTACACTCTGAATAATATCTGCTCTTGTTTCGTCATATTCCGGTGACACTTCGTAACCCATTTCCTTAAATAATGCAGCGGTGAAAACTGCAGTTTTAAGTGCTTCACCTGTTACGTGTGGAGCTGAAAAAAGTCCCATAAAAATATCTCGTGTATTACCGAGTGTAGCACCTACTTCACGACCTATACCCGGTGTAGTCATTCTGTATGAACATAGTTCAATCAAATCTTTTCTGCCGGCAATATAACCTCCACATTTTGCAATACCGCCACCCGGATTTTTAATTAAAGAACCTGCAAAAATATCAACTCCAATTTCGCCCGGCATCACTTTTTCTGTGAATTCACCGTAACAGTTATCAAGTACTGTAATTGCTTTACTGTTCTGTTTTGTGATATCAACAATTCTTTTTATTTCATTTGAAGTCAAAGTTGGTCTTAAAGAATAACCTCGTGAGCGTTGAATATAAACTGCTTTATAATTTTCTTGTTTCAATTTTTCCTGTAAACCGTCAAAATCGACTGTGCCATCAGGTAATAAATCTAATATTTCAAAACTTATTCCGAAGTCTTTTAATGAACCCATACCTTCCCCTGTAAGACCTATTACAGAATGAATTGTGTCATAAGGTAAACCTGTTGCAGAAAGAACTTTGTCACCCGGTCTTAAAACACCAAAAAGCATTACAGCAAGTGTATGAGTACCACTTGCAAAACTATGTCTTATTAAAGCATCTTCTGCTCCGAAAATTTCAGCAGTTACCTCATCTAAAACTTCGCGCCCTCTGTCGCCGTAACCATAACCTGTTGACGCAACAAAGTGAGATTCACAAACACCATGATTTATAAATGCCTTTAAGACTCTTTGCTGATTGTACTCTGTTATTTCATCTATTTTTTCAAATTGCTCTTTCGCTTTTTTTATAGCGATTTTTGTAAGTTCATTTGTCTTTTCACTGAATTCAAAAAAACTCATCTTAAAACTCCGTTTCTATATATACATCACCGACTTTTTCAAAGCCAAGTTTATTATAAAATTCTTCAAGGTGTTTTTCGCACCATAAATATATTTCTGTTACATTGTCTTTATTTAGTTCTTCAATAAGTTTCTTTATAGTTAATTTTGAAAAACCTTTGTTTCTGTAACTTTCTAAAGTATAAACACCGGAGATTATTGCGGTGTTTTTGTAAATCATTGGTGCTGCAGCGACCGAAACGGACTCACCTGATTGTTTCAGACAAATTGCTTTTGCATCATTATTTACTATTTTCTTTGAAAAATCGCAGTACCACGAATCAAAAACACTCTTATTATCTACAAAAAGCAGAGAGTGAAAATCTTTGTATTGAGTAATATTTGAAGTAATATCCAAACTACAATAATCAATACAACTTTCTGAAAAATTGTTGTTTTCAGATTTAAAAACTGAATATTTTTTTGCAGATGTACTCAACGGCACATCTGAAACAACAGAATTACATCCAAAAAACTCAAGAAATTCTTTTATTTCACACAAATCTGCATTTTCAGTTGCAATAAGAGTAAAATTAGTATCTATTGATGATAAAAAAGCAGTTATAACACCATCATCTGTAATCTGTTTCAACGCATTATCGCTACCCGACTTATATTTAAAAGCACTAAAAATACGAGGGATTAACGGTGAATTAACACCGTTAAATTCCTCGAATCTTTCAATTTCTTTAATCATATTAAATTTCGCAACCACCATGGCTTCTTACCGAAAGAATATAGCAAGAATTTTCGCCAAACACTTTTTTCATAGCGGTAGTGTAATTTTCGATTTCTGATTTTGGCAAGAAAACCTGAATAGTACCCGCAAATCCACCACCGTGAACTCTGTAAGCTGCTTTGCCTTTTAATAATTCTTCTGTTAAACAAAGAGCAAGTGCTACCGGTTGACTTTCAGGGTTTTTAACTGTAAAACAGTTCTGGTTATACATATAAGAAGATTTACCGCTTTCAATAATAATTGATTTGAATTCATCGAAATCTTTTTTATCTAAAGCGGAAGCTAATCTTTCAACACGACTGTTTTCGTTGTAGAAGTGAATTGCTCTTTCTATTGCTCTATCGCCTGTTTGCTTTCTTATTTCGCCCATTTTCTCAAACACTTCAGATGGTTCTACTTCTCTTAAAACAGATTTTCCCAAATACTCTGCAACAGAGTTCATTTCTAATCTTATAGAAGCGTAATCGTCTGTTAAATCTGCGTGATTCCCACCTGTATCAACAATACAAAGAGCGTGGTCAAATTCATCTAAATTGAAATCGACTTTATTTATAACAGGATTTTTCGTGTCCTTAAAGTCAATCTGAACAAATCCACCTACTGAGCAAGCGGTCTGATCCATAAGTCCACAAGGTTTTTTGAAGTAAACATTTTCTGCATACTGTGAAATACAAGCAATTTCAACTGCATTTATTTTACCATCATTGTATAAGTAATTGAGTATTGTGCCGATAAGTACTTCGTAAGCAGCAGATGAAGAAAGACCTGAACCCGAAAGAACTTCTGAAGTTATACTTGCATTAAATCCTCCGTAATTGTAACCGAGTTCTTTAAATCTTGCACATACACCACGTATAAGTGCTTCTGATTTACCAGCTTCGTTATCTTTTATTTCAAGATCACCTGAATCTACTGTAAGCGGTGAATAACCTTGTGAATTCACGTTTATAATTAAGTCATCTCTTTTTTCCGCTATTGCTACTGCATCAAGATTTATAGCGGCAGCTAAAACTTTACCATTGTTATGGTCAGTATGGTTACCGCCCACTTCAGTTCTGCCGGGTGCAGAGAAGAATCTTACATCGGCATTATCGCCAAAATCTTTTTTGAAACTTTCAGAAAGAGTCATATATCTTTCTTGTTGTCTTTTTGCATCACTACCATAAACAGCTTCTAATCTTTTAAAAAAGTCCTGTGAGTTGATTTCCTGAATTTTCATAATTTTAACTCTCTTTCTTTTTGTTTTTGTCTATATAATTTAACATTGTGCGTAATACCAAAACGGAAATCCCGCTTATTGCTAAAAGTATAATAATAGGAGCCATAAATTCAACCGAGAACGGATTTGTAATATTTACACCGATTATACTCCACATAACAATTCTCGGTAAAAAACCTAAAACAGAGAAAAGACAGAAACGCCAGTAATCCATTGAGGTAGCACCGTAAATTCTGCTTACTGTGTTTATAGGTATAAATGGTACAAATCGTAAAATTACGAGCATCCACCAGTTACCTTTGCCACCTAAATCCATAAAATCGTAAACAACCTCTGACTTGACTAAAACCTTGTGGGCACTACCGCCCCCAAGTTTTTTGCCCCATATATACTTAATAGAAACAAGTATAGCAAAACCTAAAATATTTATAATTGCCGCCAATGGTGCCGGGAAAACAAGTCCGGTGCTAATAAACAAGACTGAAAGTGGTAAGAACGGGAAAACACCTTTAATCACAAAAAGTGCTATAACCGTAAAAAAAGCACCGAGTTTATTAAGACTACCAATAAACATTTCAATTTTATTAAACCAATCTTGTATTTCTATAATACGTGATTGTATTTGCGGTAAAGTTACGAAATAAGTTAAAAAAACAAGAAATAAAGCAACTGCAAAGCAGACAATACTCACTATTTTTAAAACAAGCGAACGCTTTTCTTCCTTGCTTCGTTTTTTGAATTTCTTCAAGCAATTACCTACCTATCATTAGTACCAATCTTTATCATTTTATAACATTTTATGAAATTGGTCAAGTATAATAACAACAAAACACAGTATTGAAAAAGATATATATTTTTGTTATTATACTCATTAGTATTAAAAAGTGAGTTGATGTTATGAAAAATAAATTAAACGCTGTTATTCTTGACGGATACACAGAAAACCCCGGTGATTTAAACTGGGATTATCTTGAAAGTGTATTTAACCTTACTATTTACGACAGAACCCCACCCGAATCAGTAATAGAAAGAGCAAAAGACGCTGAAGTGTTAATTGTAAACAAAGTTGCAATCACAAAAGAAATTTTAAAAGAGTTACCAAAACT
>JAFSBS010000229.1 GCA_017437165.1 Clostridia bacterium | reverse complement strand
TCCTTTCAGAACATGGAGAAATACTATTACAGGTGAAGCTGCAACAAAACTTTCAGATTTATTTGGTTTTAATATACCACAACGCTGGAGTATTGCTCATTTATACAGAGCAATTTTAATAGAAGAACCACACGTTAAAGATATTACATATTTTACAACACTTGCAGGTTTTATACATTGGAAATTAACAGGTCAAAAAGTGTTAGGTGTCGGTGAAGCATCAGGTATGTTCCCTATTGATGACGATACAAGAAAATTCAATGAAGCATACATTGGAAAATTCAATGAATTAGATGAAGTTAAAAAATTCCCTTGGAAATTACAAGATATTCTTCCAACCGTTCTTTCTGCAGGTGAAAGTGCAGGTGTTCTTACAAAAGACGGCGCACTTTTACTTGATGAAGAAGGCGATTTAGAGGATGGTATTCCTATGTGCCCACCGGAAGGTGATGCAGGTACAGGTATGGTAGCAACCAATTCAGTAGGCGTAAGAACAGGTAATGTTTCAGCAGGTACTTCTGTTTTTGCTATGATAGTTCTTGAAAAAATGCTTTCAAAAAGATATGAAGAAATTGATCTTGTAACTACTCCGGCGGGTGATGCGGTTGCAATGGTGCATTGTAATAACTGTACTTCAGATATTAACGCGTGGGCAAATCTCTTTAAAGATTTTGCAGATACAATGGGCGTGTCACTTAATATGGGTGATATTTTTACTGCACTCTTTAAAAAGAGCCTTGAAGCAGATGATGATTTAGGTAATATTCTTTCTTACAACTACTTCTCCGGTGAACATATTACCGGTTTTGAAAGTGGAAGACCACTACTCTTCAGAGAGCCTGACAGTAACTTTAATTTAGCAAACTTTATGAGAGTTCAGCTCTTTACTTGCTTCGGTGCTTTAAGAACAGGGCTTAATATTTTAAAGAAAGAAAATGTTGCTATAGATAAAATTTTAGGTCACGGTGGCTTCTTCAAAACACCACTCGTTGGTCAGAATGTGCTTTCAGCAGTTATGGACACACCGGTTTCTGTTATGGAAACTGCAGGTGAAGGCGGTGCTTGGGGTATTGCCGTACTCGCTTCATATATGATAAACAAAGGTGAAAAATCTTTAGCACAATTCCTTGAAGACGATGTTTTCGCTTCACAAAAAATGATAACATCTACCGCTGATGAAAAATTAAAAGAAAGTTTTAACAACTTTATGGTTCGTTACACAAAAGGACTCAAGGTTGAAAGAGCAGCGGTGGAACTTTAATTCGGAATGCGTATTGCGTAATTCGGAATTAAAGGGTCTGCGACGCAATTATAATTTAAACCCTTGCCAGAAAAGATTTCTGGCAAGGGTTTATTCATATTAATTTTCAATAGTAAACAAATCTTCAACTGTTGTTTTTAAATATCGTGCCATTTTCATTGCTAATTCAAGGGTGGGGTTATATTTATTGTTTTCAATAGCAATAATTGTTTGTCGGGAAACCCCCAATGCTTCTGCAAGGTCTTCTTGACGATGGCCTTGTGCTTTACGCAACTCTTTAATTTTGTTTGTCATTTTTTCACCTCGAAAAGATAATAGCACTTCCGATAGATGCTATTATAGCGAAAGTGATTAAAATTGGCAAAACTATTTTAATCACTTTAGAAAAAGTTGCAGGTTCTTCATCTTTCACTGCTTTATGAGTTAAAATGAGCTGTGAAACTGACTGTATTATCGAAGCTGCAGCAAGAAGCATGCAAGGATAAGGGTTTAAATCACTATGATAAACATAAACTTTATAGCTTTCGTACATTGTCCAGCATAAAAGAGCAATTAACAAAAATATAAATGCATTTCGTTGTGCCTTAAAGGCAATTTGCTGTTCCATTTCATCCATTCTGTGAAAGCCTAATTTTTTAAATAACTTTTTCATAATATCGCCCCCAAATGTAAAGAAGTTTTTACATTTGTATTATAGGCATGAACTTGAAAAATGTCAAGAAATTTTTACATTTGTTAAATCTAATTCACGAAATTTAACATTTTTTCACGAAAATGCTTGACAATCGTGAATAAATGTGTTATTGTGTTAACAACAAGGAATGAAAGTGCACACATTTCTTGTAATCTGTTAACAAAGGTGAATGATATGTTTATTGAAGAAAGACATCAGGCAATATTAGATTTATTAAACGAAAAAGGCAGTATTACTACTACAGAAATTCAAGAAAAGTTTTCTGTTAGTTATGATTCTGCGAAAAGAGATTTAAGAATTCTTGAAGAAAAAGGACTTCTTAAAAGGACACACGGCGGAGCTATTAAGTTAAGACAAATAGCTTTTAGCAAACCACCAAAAGTTACTTGTAAAGACATTAAAGAAGTAAAAGAAAATTATTTGGAAATTGCTAAAAAAGCTGTTTATATGATAGAAAATAATGATGTCATTTTTATTACAAGTGCTACAGTTGGTTACCTTATGACACAAAATCTACCTGCTGACATTAAAATCAGAGTAGTTACCAATTCTATTATAATTGCAGAAGAATTGAGAAAAAATGATAATATTTCTGTTATTATGCTCGGTGGCGAAATGGATGACAAAGGTAATTGCTATGATGCAATTGCAGTTGAAACAATAAAACGCTTAAGATTTGATAAGTGCTTTATTACATCAGCTTGTATTTCTGTAAAATTTGGTTTATCAATTCAAAGAAGTCAGGCAATCAGCTTCTGGAATGCTCTTATTGATAGTTCAAAACAAACAATTGGTTTATATCCAACTGCAAAAATTGGTTTTGATTCTATTGTAAGCATTTGTCCTGCAAATAGACTTGATACTTTAATTACAGACTGGGATGCATCTGAAGACGATTTAACACAATTTGAAGAACTCGGAATTGATGTTGTTGTAGTCGATAAGGAAGGCGAATAAAATACACACAACCCAACATTTAAAAACTGTTGGGTTGACATTTTTTGTTATTATGTTATAATATAAATGAAATAAGGCAAACCAAATAGACGGTTAGCCAAAGTTTTTAGTTAAAATAACCGCGACTTTGACGAGGGGCGGTTATTTTTTTATGCTAATTATGTAACCTGTAGCTACAACAAGAACAATAACAAGAATAGTTAAATATTCCATAGCATCACCCCCCCTAGTAATAAGAGGGCAAATGCCCTCTCAAAAGAAAGGGCTAACCGCCTACCGAAAAGGCTCACCTTATTCCGGCTATTATTATACAATAAAAAAACAAAATAATCAATAAAACCTTGTCAGGAAATTTCCCGGCAAGGGTTTATTTTTGGTGGTTACTTTGTGAGCATATCGAAATACTTCACAAAACCTGTTTATTGTTAATAAGTAGAGGAGTTTTACCGAACAATGTTATCTCTTGCTATAAAAAGTAATTTGTGTTACAAATTTATTATTGGTGGTGATTCTATGGTGTTGTGAAAACAGGGTTATTGCGTAGTAAGGCTATGACACAGGGGAAATCTACGAATCTAACAAAATATGTAGTAGAGTATAATTACTGATTTTTTCAAAAAAGAATAACTACCAACAATTATCACTAAAAATTCGGCATTAAGTCTTGAAATTTTGGTGAATTTATGTTAAAATCAAATTTGGTATTTTATATACAGAAATCAATAGAAAAGGAGAGAGCTTTGTGGAAATACAATTACAGGAGCTTATCGACCAGATTAAAAAAGACGGTGTGGAAGCAGCAGAGACTCAGGCTGAGGCTATACTTACCGCGGCAAAAGCAGAAGCTGAAAAAATCATTTCTGATGCGAAGGTACAAGCAGAAAAACTTATACTTGATGCTAAAACAGAAAATGAAAGAACAGTAAAATCAGGTGAAGACGCTCTTCGGTATGCCTTACGGGATCGGCCAGCTCATCATGATCCCGATCTGCATCATCCTGCTCTATCTCGCGATCGTGAAGGGCTTCGAACCCCTGCTGTTGC
>JAFSBS010000228.1 GCA_017437165.1 Clostridia bacterium | reverse complement strand
ACAAATATTGATAGGCATTACACCACCAATAATATTCTGGATAGTAGCAGGTATCTTACAGGATGATTTATTTATAATTGAATATTTTGAAGATTTTGATATATTCAGTAATTTTTATTTATTAGATACTATATCCATTATTATGTTTCCATGTATGTTCTTATGGCTTTATTTATGGTCATTTATCGGCAAACGCTTCAATTCAGATTATATATATTATGGTTCACTCATAGGTGTACTTCTCCCTGCTGTAAGTGCTTTTATTTCAACCTTTTTTCTCGATGATGGCAACATTCTTTCGTGGGTATATATGTTTACAATCGGTCTGATTTTATACCCTATAGGAAGATTAGCTTATTTCAGTTTTGATTCTATCAACTTTGTTACCGATATATGGTTAGAAAGCAATACTTTATCAATAATCATCATTATTACAGCGCTTTTGTCATTACCAATATTTAAACACATTAAGAAAAAACAAAAAGAAACACCAACTGACAACTGACAACCATCTATTTTCCAATAAAATCCTTGACTTTATGTCGTTTTTTTTATACAATATAAATGTATAAAATTTTTAAGGATGTGTGTTTTGATGAATCAACAATACGATGCATTGTTTACCCCTTGGAAAATAGGCGATGTTGAGATTAAAAACAGAATTGTTATGTGCCCTATGGGTGGTACATCACTCTTTGGTTGGTTTGAAATCGGCGGTTGTCATTTTGATAAGGAAGCGGCTAAACTCTTTATTGAAAGAGCAAATAACAATGTTGGTCTTATTATCCCTGGTATCGCACCTCTTCGTGATACTATAAGAGGTAAATGGCTCTGGCAAAACCCAAAAATGTTTGAAGAATTAAAAGAATTTATGGATGAAATCCATAAAACCGGTGCAAAATTATTTATTCAGCTCACTGCCGGTATGGGTCGTTCTTGGGCTATTACAGACCTTATTGCACCACTTCACAAAAACAAATTTACCCGCGCACTTGTAAAACCAATTATTGATACTTCTCACGAATTGGCTTCACCTTCTCCACAACCATCACGTTGGGCTCACGATATTATCTGCCCTGAAATGACAGTTGAACAAATTCACGAAATTATTGAAGCTTATGCTAAAACTGCAAAGCTTTGTATGGACGCAGGTGTTGACGGTGTTGAAGTTCACGCAGTTCACGAAGGTTATCTTTTAGACCAGTTCGCAATTGAATTCTTTAACAAACGTACTGACGAATACGGTGGAAGTTTTGAAAACCGTTTCCGTTTCGCAACAGAGGTTGTTAAAGCAATCAAAGGTGCTTGCGGTGAAAAATTCCCTGTTTCACTTCGTTACTCAGTTGAGTCAAAAATGAAAGGTTTCTGCGAAGGTGCAATGCCTGACGAAGTTGAAGGTAAAGACTACACTGAAGCAGGTCGTAATATGGCAGAATCTGAAAAAGCTGCTAAATACCTTCAGGATGCCGGTTACGATATGCTTAATGCTGATAATGGTACATACGACTCTTGGTATTGGGCTCACCCACCAATGTATATGCCTGAAAACTGCAACCTTGAAGATGTTGCTCACATCAAAAAGTTTGTAGATATCCCTGTTGTTTGTGCAGGTAGAATGGACCCTGCAGTTGCTGCAGATGCAATTAAAGAAGGCAAAATTGATGGTCTCGGTGTTGCTCGTCAGTTCCTTGTTGACCCAGAGTGGATTACAAAAATCATCGACGACAGAATCGAAGAAATTAAACCTTGTATCTGTTGCCACAGCGGTTGTTTCAACTTCTCATCTTCAAAAGGTCACGCAAACACACAAGACCTTTTCGACACAATGGGACTTTCTCGTTGTGCTCTTAACCCAAAAACAATGCAGTCTAAAAAATATAAAATCGAACCTGCAAAGAAAGCAAAGAAAGTTGCTGTTATCGGTGGCGGTATCGGTGGTATGGAAGCTGCTATTGTTCTCGCACAACGTGGACACACAGTTGACCTTTATGAAAAGACAGACAAATTAGGTGGCGTGTTTATTGCTGCGGCTGCTCCTACATATAAAGAAAAAGACCGTGACCTTATTGCTTGGTATAACCGTGAAGTTAAAAAGTATGATAAAATCACAATTCATATGAATACAGAAGTTAAAGATGTTGCTTCACTTAATGCTGACGAAGTTATTGTTGCTACCGGTGCTACCGCAAAGAGAATTCCTATTCCCGGTGCAGAAAAGGCAGTTGAAGCAGTTGACTTCCTTTTAGGCGATATGTCACAGGCTCCACAAAATGTAGTTGTTATCGGTGGTGGTCTTACAGGCTGTGAAATCGCACTTGAACTCCACAGAACTTATGGCAAAAATGTTGCTATTGTTGAAATGCAGGATGACCTTATTACAACTCCCGGTATCGCTCTTGCTAACACAAGTTTCCTTCGTGATTACTTCAAAGCAAAGAATGTTCCTGTTTACCTTGAAGCAAAAACAACTGCTATCAATGATGACAGCGTAACTATTATGACAAAAGACGGCAAAACAGAAACAATTCCTGCTGACAAAGTAGTTCTTTCTGTTGGTTACAACTCTGCTCCTGTTGCACAAAAGAGCAAAAATGTTCACGTTATTGGTGACGCATTCAAAGTTGGAAGTCTCAGAACTGTTATCTGGCAGGCTTGGGACGTTGCTATGAAAATATAATTTATAATTTTTAAAAAACCGCCCCGGCAATGCTTGGGCGGTTTTTTTAAGAGGCGATATTATGTTTGGAAATCTTTTTGATAATATAAAAAAAATAATTGACGAAAATACGGATAAATCCCCTGAAGAATTAGATAAATTGTTTTTTGATGAAAACGGTAAACCAAACGAAAATATATTTGGTAATGCGTTTGAAGAAATTAAAGCACAGGCTTCAAAATTCAAATCAACTTTTGAACCAATTGACTTAAGTAATTTGAGTGAGCTTTCTGATGATGATATTTATGACAATCTTCCTATGATTCTTTTTGATGATGATGCTAATGATGTTAAAAAGATTGCCCGTATCACTTATGAGTTTGATGCAGAGTTCAGTAATGGGGGTGCTTCTCAATATTTTGCAAACACCAGAGGGAAATTTGCCCTTGAACTCGCATCAGCACTTGAAGCTATTGGTGCAGTAAAATATGCAAAAACCTGCTATGAATTTATAAAAAAATATAATATCAGACCAGAAGATTTTGATGACACTAACAAAGATTATTTTAAGGTTGCAGAGAGCCTGTACCCTTACAAAGAACTTGAAACTTTCATTGATGAATTTTATTTAACTGACCCATTACAGGATTATGTAATTAAATATGTAAGAGCACACGCAAGTGAGATTGCGTAACACTGAACGGACCTGATTATAATTAAATATAACTAAAAAAGACTACATTCTATCATTTAAAGATTATCTGTAAATCTAAAATGAAAGAATGTAGTTTTTTGTTACAAATTTAAAATAGTGACCGCATTATGCATTCAATTCATTAACGAATTCTTCAATTCGTTTAAGCGCCTTAATAATATGTTCAACAGAATAGCAGTAAGAAGCTCTTATAAAGCCTTCGCCACCCTGACCGAATGCAGTACCGGGTACTACTGCCACTTTCTTTTCTCTTAAAAGTCTTTCGCAGAATTCTTCACTTGTAAGACCTGTACTCTTAATACAAGGGAAAGCGTAAAAAGCACCCTTTGGCTCACGACAGGTAAGACCAATTTTGTTAAAACCATTTACAATAAGTTTTCTTCTTCTGTCATATTCTTCGTGCATACGCTCTACATCTTCGTCACAATTTCTTAAAGCTTCAATTGCAGCATACTGTGAAGTAGTCGGCGCACACATAATATTGAACTGATGAATTTTTGTAATCTGGTCTAAAATTTCTTTCGGACCACAACAATAACCAAGACGCCAGCCGGTCATTGAAAATGCTTTTGAAAAACCATTTATAGTAATAGTTCTGTCATAAAAACATTCTAAAGATGCAACCGGTGTATGTGGTGCATCACCATAAGTAAGTTCAGAGTAGATTTCATCTGAAATAACAATTATATTTGTATCTTTAATTACATCGTAAAGTGCTTCTAAATCATCTTTTTCCATAACTGCACCCGTTGGGTTACAAGGGTACGGAAGAATCAAAGCCTTTGTTTTATCTGAAATTGCATTTCTTAATTCTTCCGGTGTTACTTTAAAATCATTTTCTGCCTTTGTTTCAATAATAACAGGCACACCACCGGCAAGGCGGGTAATCGGCTCGTAACACACATAACTTGGTTGCGGAATTATAACCTCATCACCAAAATTAACAATTGCTCTTATAGCGCTGTCTATTGCTTCGCTGCCACCAACAGTAACAAGAATTTCTGTATCAGGATTATATTTAAGATTGTACTTCCGCTCTAAATAACGTGAAATCTCAACTCTTAAAACTCCTAAACCCTTATTGGCACTGTATTTTGTCTTGCCTCGTTCAAGTGAATTTATACCTGCTTTTCTTATTCTCCACGGAGTCTGAAAGTCTGGCTCACCAACACCTAAAGATATAACATCTTCCATGGTTTCGGCAATATCAAAAAACTTTCTTATACCGGAAGGCTTAATTTCTGTTACGGTTGTATTTAAAATTTTACCGTAATCTATCATAATAAAAATTGCCCCCTGTCATCGTGCTCCATATCACACAAATGAACATCCATTTCTTTATATCTTCTCATAACAAAGTGAGTTGTTGTAGATGTTACAGAATCAATTGTAGCGAGTTCTCTTGCAACAAAACGAGCAACATCTTGGAGCGTTTTACCTTTAACAACAACATTAAGGTCATAAGAACCGGACATTAAATAAACAGATTCCACCTCATGGTAAGACATAACCTTTTCAGCAACTTCTTCAAAACCTAAATCTGCTTTAGGCACAACATTTAATTCAACAATCGCAGAAACATAAGCATCATCAAGACTGTCCCAATCTATAACAGCTTTATAACCTCTTATAATACCATCTTTTTCTAACTCTTCAATAGTTTTTTCAATAGTTTTCTCATCGATACCGAGCATAACTGCTAATTCTTCGTTAGTATATCTTGCGTTTCGGCACAAAAGTTTTAAAAGTTCCGATTTCACTCAAAATCCCTCCATTTAAAAATTTATAAAACTGTTTTATATAATACTAAATTATATAATATTTGTCAATTATCGTCTTTACAAAGAGTATTGTAAATGATAAAATAAAACTATATCTTTTTTATGGAGGCACATCTATGAAAATCACACGCTATCACGAAGATTTAACAAATCTTCACATAAACACATTACCACCGAGAGCGTATTTTATTCCCTACGCAACTTTAGATACAGCTCTTTCAGGTGACAGAAACCGTTCTGAATACCTTTTAAATCTTTCAGGCGAATGGGATTTTAAATATTTTAATAGTTTTGAAGATTTATATAATATTGAAATTGACGATAAATCTCTTTATGAAGACAATATGAAAGTCGAAGTACCAAAGTGCTTTCAACTTTATGATATAGGTGTATTTGATAAACCGCTTTACTCAAATCTTTACTATCCATTCCAGGTTGACCCACCTTTTGTGCCTGACGAAAACCCTTGCGGTCTTTACACTAAAAAATTTACTGTTACAGAAGAAATGAAAGAAAGAAAAAGTATAATCACTTTTGAAGGTGTCGCTTCTTGTTTCTATCTTTTTATAAACAATAAATTTGTTGGTTACAGTCAGGTAAGCCACTCAACAAGTGAATTTGACATTTCAGATTTTGTTACACTCGGTGAAAACGAAATTAAAGTTCTCGTTTTAAAATGGTGCGATGGTTCATATTTAGAGGACCAGGACCACTTCCGCCTTTCGGGTATTTTCAGAGAAGTTTATATTTTAAGCAGAAATCAGAATTATCTTAAGGATATTGAAATCCGTCAGAGTTTCAACGAAGACTACACAAAATGCACACTTAACATTAAATGTGATATTGATAACCCGGAAAGCATTATTTACGGAATTGTTCATCCTTTAGGTAATGTAATTGACGAGGGTGAAGTGAGTAATAAAGAATTTACCTTACCTATTGAAAATCCTGTAATGTGGAATGACGAGGCTCCTTTTGTTTATACACTTTTCATTACTGTTGATGATGAAATGATTCCTTTCCAGTTAGCATTAAGAGAAGTTAAAATTGAAGACAAAAAACTTCTTATAAATGGTAAAGCAGTTAAACTTCGCGGTATTAACCGTCACGACAACTCCCCTACAGGCGGTTACACGGTTTCTATGGAAGATATGGTAAGAGATTTATTCTTACTTAAAAGAGCAAATGTAAACGCTATAAGAACATCTCACTACCCGAACGACCCTCGTTTTTATGACTTGGCTGAAGCTCTTGGTTTCTATATTATAAACGAAGCAGATATTGAAACTCACGGTATGGGCTTTAATACAGAAAGTGATTGGGACTGGACCCGTTGGTCATTCCTTTCAACCTCTCCTGACTGGAAACTTTCTTATGTTGACAGGGCAAAAACTCTTTATGAAAGAGATAAAAACCACGGATGCGTTATTATGTGGTCACTCGGTAATGAAAGTGGTTGCGGTGTAAACCACAGAGCAATGAGAGAGTTTATAAAATCCCGTGATGAAAATGCTTTAGTGCATTATGAAAACTCTCACCTTGAATT
>JAFSBS010000227.1 GCA_017437165.1 Clostridia bacterium | reverse complement strand
CTGTTGACTGGGGTAGAGTTAACACAGTGCACGAAATGGTCTGGTATTGGGGTAGCGGTAGCCAGTATATATATGATGAAAACGGTGAAAAGCATCTTTTCGGCTTTGAAATAACCTGGGCTATCGGTGACGAAAGCAATGCAACAGAAACCTGTATTTTTTATGACGGAAAAATTCATAAAATCGGTGCAGTAGATGTTGAAAAATTCCCCAAAAACAGATTTATGGAGCCGTGGAAATTCATTTCTGAGGATGGTAGATTCAATATGACAATGGTGCCGACTTTAGATAATCATTCTGACGTTGATTTTAAAGTTGGCAGAATGAATTGCCATCAGGTGTACGGCGTGTGGAATGGCGATGTAACACTTGACGATGGTACAAAATTAGAAATTAAAGACCTTTTTACATTCTGTGAGTACGTTGAAAACAGGTGGTAAAATAAAACTGAAGTTATCCTTTCGGGTAACTTCAGTCTTTTTTATGATAATAAATAAGTTTCATTTTCCTGAGTTTCAAAAGAGATGATATTTCCGTTTCTCTTGAACTCAATTTTTTTATTATCAGACTCTCTCACAACAGATTTTATTTCTTCAAGGTTAACCTTACAAAGTCTGCCTTTAAGACTTGTGATTTTAATTGAAGAAATTTTTTTGTCTTTCAATTCGGCGGAAACGAGAAAAGCACCATCTGCACGAAGATTAGTAAATGAAGCATCACTCTTTTTATTCCAGCAAGGGAAAAATCTTATAACACCTTCAAAACTCTGCATAAGCATCTCGTTAATTGTTGCAGGAATTGTAGTAAGGTTTTCAATTCCACCGCCATAGTGACGGAAAAGACCATTAGGTAGCCCGAATTCTTTTATATTCTGATGAATACCTTCAATTAAAAATTCAGGGTCAACGCCAATTCTTGCACCTGCAGGTAAATAAGAGTTAGAGCCGTTATCATCAAGCCTTCTGTCGTTTATAAAATATGTATTTTTCGCAATTTTAAGAAGCTTTTCACCGGAATCAAAACCGATTTGTGAAGCGGGGTAAATATGTTGAAGTCCTACTGTGTTATCGTTTCTCCAACGAATACCAAATTTTGAGTACCTGAAGCATTTCTTCCCCTTTTTAATAAATGTCGGGAACTCACTTAAGTTCTCGTTTATATCTTCCCACAAAGCATATTTTTCAGAATTAAGATTTAATTCCTTAGCCATATTATAAACGCCTTTAAATAATAACTTTACAAGACCAAGTGAGTTAATAGCGTTTATTGTATTTACCTGACCAAAATGAGTAGTATATCTGAACTTTTCACCACGATAAAAAGGAATTTCGTGTGCGGCATCTTTTTTTATTACATATTTACCATTTTCTTTAACGAGATAATCTTCCCAGAATAATGCAACATTAAAAATAAAATCATAATAATTTTCTAAAGCATATTCTTTATCATAAGTTGAAAACCAGTGCATTAAAGGAATTACACAAGCGTAAGCGGCGTGGCTTTTCTGACCGAGGAAAAGAACACCGTGTTCTTTACAATCTGCCTGGCTGAAAACATCGAGCGCTTTAGGTCCGAAACTTACGGGCAAGGCGTATCCTTTGCAACCAAAGAAACCCGCAAATTTTTTCGCATTTTCGCTCATATCGTGAAGCGGTGACATATAACCATCAAATAATTCAGGGTGGTTAGAAGAAAAAATGCAATAATATGGCGCTTCGTAGTTGTAATTCATGTGGTAATCTCCCGCCCAGGGGAAAAAATCATCAGTTATAAAGTTACCAAAAAGTCCCGGAGGGAATTTTTTATTACCCATACAACAAGCAAGGAGATAAAGACTTAAATTATAAAGCTTTTCTATTTTTTTATCTTCAAGAGTTACTTTTGAAGAATTGAAGAATTTTTGCCATTTTTCTCGTGTTTTTGTTTTGTCTGCATCATAATCGTAGTCTGAAACCATTTCTACTGCTTTTTTTGTGTGGTTAATACTATCAAAATTAGTGCAGACAGAAACACAGTAGCGTGAAATACTGCAGTCGTCTGATTTATTAGTGTTTATTTCCTTTAAACAAACGGTTACCGCAGTTTCAATATCAATATTTTCACCCGTAAATTTACGAGTATAACAAGTTACATCATTTTCTGTAAATTCTGAATTAACAGAATTACAGGTGTCAGGTATTTCAATATTTATAACAGGTAAATTTTTTGACACAGGTGTTTTTATTTCAAAATAAATAATATTTTGTGGTGATACAAAAAACTCAATTTCGGTATCAGAAAATTTGCATTTAAGTAAACCTTCATTAAAATATTGTTTAACGTTATAATCTGATAAATCAATATTTTTAATACGGATGTTGCCAACGGATTTTATGCCACCGTCATTGTGAGCGCCCGGTGTAAATTTCCAGAAATCGCACTTTGAAATATGAATAATAAGGTCGGTTTCATCATTGCTTAAAACAACACCGAGGTCACCATTTCCACAAATTGCACCTGCCGGGAGTTTTTCGTAAGCCCCGTTACCCTGAAGCTTTTCAGGCTTATTTGTAAATTCATTAAAATATGTATTCATTCAATCACCACAAAATTTTAGTTATAAATATTATAAATTATTTTGATTTATAGTCAAGAGAATAGCACAAGGAAAACTTTAAAAAGTGCAAATTTACAAACAGATTGAAAAGAGTTTTGAGTTGTGGTACAATTAAAAGAAAAATTATTAAGGTGGGTGGAGTTTATGAAAGAGCAGATGCATTCCGTTAACGGAATTGAGTTGTATTCTTTAACAAATTCTGCCCTTAAATCTTTTTGTTTATCATTATATATAAAAGCTGGTAGCATATTTGAAAAAGAATCAGAAAATGGAATTAGTCACTT
>JAFSBS010000226.1 GCA_017437165.1 Clostridia bacterium | reverse complement strand
GAAATTCAGGTTTAGTATCAAGTGATTTTTGTTTGCCCCAAGTGTAAGTTCTTTTTGAAGAATCACTTAAGTTAGTGAAATAGTAATCTATATTCTTAAAGAACATTCTGTTTTGTGCGTCGTAAAGTTTAAGGCTTACATTACCATTTTTATCTACTTCGACAACCCACGCAGCAGCAGAGTCACCGGGTGCATCAACGTCGCCTTCTATGTAATTTAAGTTACCCATAAGCGCTTTTAAAGAACCGCAACCAATAGCAGTAAATTCACCTTGCCATACATTTCTCGGGTCGCTTGGTGAATAATGAGAGTGACCTGAAAAGTCAACTACTTGTGGGTAGTCGCTTAAAACTTTTCTTATATCAATATCACTCCAGTTAATACTACCATAAACTGTGAGAGTAGGGTGTGGGTGCTGGTAAACAAAAACCGGTTTGTTCGGGTCTTCTTTTGTAGCGTTGTCGAGTCTTTCTTTTAACCACTCTGTCTTGCCTTTAAATGTTTCGCCGTTGTCATCATAAGAAACACCAATAAAATGATAACCTTTTATAACAATATCTGTGTCAACATTTTCGTTTATCATTTTTTTATAAACATCATAACCTACAGTTGCATCAACATCACGATAATTTATAAATTCGTGGTTGCCCAAAACTGTAAGTAATTGAGTTTCATCTTTTAAAACTGAATCTACAATTTTATTGAACATAGCGTATTCTTCTTCCGCACCGCCACCCGCAAAGTCACCAACAACCATTAACGCATCGAGGTTTTTGTAGTTTTGTGTTTCGGAATATGTGTAAATATCAGTTATTAAATTCTTGAGTCTTATTGCATTTATCTGGTCTTCGTCACCATCTAAATGAATATCTGAACAAGCGATAAAGCGAAGAATCGGCTCGAAATCTTCAGGTGTGGAAATTTTTTCACCGGTAAAACCGCTTTTAAAACCGGTTAATAAATAAACAACCCCTACAAGTGAAGTGAAAAGTTTTGCAATCATTTGTGAAACGAAATTTGGCATAATGCTCCCCTTTTTCTTTCTAAATCTATTCCTGTAATTATAGCACAATAAATTTACTTATGCAACAAGGATGCACATTAATTATAAAAAACACTTTTAATTTTTAGTTTATTATGATATAATGTTTAAAGCAATAGACAATTTGTCAGAGGGTGAGGATATATGGATATAAATGAATTTGCAGAAAAATTGACTGAATTTGGAATAACAAATGAGAATTACAAAAAATGGCGGGAAATACATGGGAAGTTGTTCGGAGACTTATTTTTATGTGCATTTGAGGAAAGTGATGAAGCACAGATTCACTTTACTGCAGCGGTGACCAATATATCAGAAAATGAATGTAAAAAAGCAGTTACAAAGTTAAAAATTGCTGAATCACTTTGTAATAATGAACATGATGAAATGGCGGTTAATTATTTTACGGGTCTTTGTTATGAACTTACAAAAGACTTAAAGAAAATGGAAAAATACTATAGCAGACTTCTCTATAGTGATATGGACTTTATTTTTCCATTAGCATTTACCCCATATTACAGAACTGCAAAATTCGCACAAAGAGACTCTGAATGTACAAAAGCAATTTACTATTACAAAAAGGCATTAGAAATATATGAAGATAAAAAATTAACCCGTGAACAATCAAAAATAGTAAGTTTCATTTATTATGATTTAGCAACTGTTTATTTATATTGTCATGAATACGAAAAATCAGTAACTACAATGGAAAAATCATATAAATATGATGCTTCACAAAATTCATTCAGAGATTATGTGGTGACGGTTTTAAATGCACTTTCAGGAGAGAAAGCCAGAGTTGGTTTATTGCTCTCACAATTGTCGCCACATTTTATTGAAAGTTGCAAACCTATGACAGAAGCAATATTTAAAGGTGAAGATTTACACTATTACGTAGTACCACAAGACAGAACGAAATATAAAAGTTTTTGGGATGATTTAACAAAAGAAAAAGAACTCTTGGAAGATTTAATTCTTGATAGAAAAGGCAGAAGAGCGGCAAAAACAATATCTCGCAAATTAACAAAAACGTTACCGTTTGTTCAAAGGGATTTAGCTTGTAAAATTGAAAAAACGGATACCGGATTTATAGTGAGATGTAAAAATTACTGCGTTAAAACTTTAAATAGTGAATACGAAGCATTATTTTCAATGAAGCCTGAAAACTTTGAAAATTGGGAGTTTGTTTCTGTGAATGAATTTGAAAAAGGTGAATATAAATGATTTATTATAAAGTTTTTTATTTCTTTGTAACAAAACAAAAAGAACATTTTCACTTTTTTAATATTGGTATCTACGATAGTTTTAAAAAGGCAAATGATGCAATTAAAGGATTAAAAACAAAACAAGGTTTTTCCTTAAGACCAGATAAATTTTATATTATAAAAACTGTAAAATTCAAAACCCCTGATTGTCTTAATAAAACTTTTTTTGAAGATGGATTTAAAAGTTATACTTACAAAAAGTAAAAATGCACCCGAAGAAAATAAACTTCTCCGGGTGTTTCTTTTATTCAGTTCTTAATGCTACAACAGGGTCTTTCTTTGCCGCTTTGCGTGATGGAATAATTCCACCCATAATTGTTATTAAAACACTTAACGCAATAAGTGCAACTGCAGCAAGAATCGGCAATTGTGCGTTGAGGTTTTCAATTTCTGTAACGCGTTCTATTATCGCGTTAATCGGGAATAAGGCAAAGAATGAAATTATAACACCTAAAAGACCCGAACAACAACCAATAATAAATGTTTCTGCGTTAAACACTTGTGAAATATTGCCTTTTGAAGCACCTAATGCACGAAGAATACCTATTTCTTTTGTTCTTTCCATAACTGAAATATGGGTAATAATGCCTATCATAATACAAGAAACTATAAGTGAAATTGCAACGAAAGCTATAAGTACATAAGAAATACCATTTATGATTGTTGTAAGCGAAGATGTCAGAAGTGCTATATAATCGGTGTAAATAATTTGTTCTTCTTCACTTTTTGTACTGTTGTAATCCACAATACAGGCAGAAACCATATCTTTATCTTCGTAACTGTCAGTATAAATACTTATAGATGATGGTGAATCATAACTTACAAGACCGAACTGTGATAAATTATCATCATAAGTTGCTTCACCTATATATTGGTCGTAAATAGTAAGAAGCATTTCGGTGTCAGGATTATCGTCAACCCATTCGTCAAGTCTTTCTGCTAATTTTGAGTCTTCAGTCATAGATGACATTTCGTTCATCGCATTCTGAATTTGCTTCATAACACCAGCCATCATCTGTAACTGTGTCTGGGATTGAATTAAAGCGCTTTGTTGACCGGCAATTACCTGCTGAGCACCAGAAAGAGCATCTTGCTGCTGACCTAAAGCAGACTGTGCTTGTGAAATCATATCTTGTTGCATATCAATTGTGTTTTGTGCATGGCTTAATGCCTCTTGTTGCCCTGCTATAACTCCTTGTTGCTGTTCAATAATTGCTTGTTCGGGAGTTGTTACAGGAACAGTAGTGCCTTGCTCTGCAGAAACTTCTTCATTAGTTGTAGGAACAGTTGTTTCAACAGGCGTAGTAGTGCTTATTGAAGGTAATGTTGGTTTTTCAGTAGTCGGAATATTTGGTTTTGTTACAGGTGCAGATGGTTTTACATTACCTGTACCATTTGGTTTGGTTGAAGGGGTTGTTGCACCACTTGGTATTGAAGAAGGCATATTTGGTATTGACGGTATATTAGGCATAGAGAATGAAGATTTATTATCTTCTTCTGAATTGCCTGAAAAGAGTACCATTCTGTATAAATTTGCTTTACCTTGTTCATCGAGAGATTTTATGTAATTTTTTGCTTCTTCTTGTTTTTCTTCATCACTTGAAGCATCGAATTTTGTACCGCTTAAAACATTTATAGACGGAGTTTTCTTCTGTGCTTTTACAATTTCGCTTTTTTCTGTATGCTCAATAATATAATCGGTAAGCAAATGAGTGTAAGCAATCGGAGTGGAAATTGTAGTGTTTTCTGCATCTTCACTCGGACGTATGATACCAACAATTTTAAGTTTTGTTTTGTTTTCGGTTAATTCTTTTTCATATTCTTCGTAATCTTCAATTTTTGTGAAAGTTCCGTTGTCATTTTTTAAATACATATCACAAGCGGGAACTAAGTAGAAAGTATGAGAAGTGATTTCGTCATAATTTATAATTATGTTATCTGCTTCTTTACCATTTTCAATATCTTCAACGACTTTGTCATATTGATTTTTTGTGATAAAACCTAATTGATATAATTCATTTGCAGAAATGGTATTTCGTCTGTTAACAACTAAAAGGACCTCGTTATATTCTTTAGGCCAGACACCATAAATCAAGTCGTAATTATCAGTAACAATACTGCTTATAACCTCACCATTGTTACCTTTAATTATTTCAGAAAAATTCTTTGCACTTTCATCTTGTTCGCCACCAAAAAATGAAGAAAATCCGGAGAAAAAACCACCGTTTTCTTCTTCGTTTACTTCCATATCTGAATCAATAAATTTTTTGTCTTCGTTATATGAAAAAGTAGAGAATTTTATATCGTATGAGTAAACAACACCATTTTCGCCTAAATACTGCTGAATTGGACTACTTGGGTTATCAAGGTATTTCTTAAACTCGGTTAAATTGTTGGTTTTTATAGTTGAAGTCATTGTTTCTTTTGCTTCAAGAGAACCATAATCTGCATAAACTGCGTTTTTAAATTTCTTTTTTTCTTTTTCGTTTTTGTGTTGCTGGTCTTTATTTTCTTTATCGTTGTCACCTGAACCAAAAATACCGAGTGCGTCAAATGCAGTTGAATCTATTGTTATAGGGTAAGATTCCATGGTCTTTTTCTGAACATTGTCAATATAATCGCTCATTCCTTGTGAGAGCGAGAGTATGAGAGCAATACCAATAATACCTATAGAGCCCGCAAATGAAGTTAAAATTGTACGCGCCTTTTTAGTTTTTAAGTTGTTGAAACTTAATGAAAGTGCAGTTAAGAAGGACATAGAAACTTTATTTTTTGTTTCGTTTGTTTTGTTTTCTTCTACTACATCACACGGGTCAGTATCACTCACAATTTTACCATCAAGCAAGTTTACAACTCTTGTAGAATATTTTTCTGCAAGTTCAGGGTTATGGGTAACCATAACAACAAGTTTGTCTTTTGCGATTTCTTTAAGTAAATCCATTATCTGAATACTTGTTTCGCTGTCAAGAGCACCTGTAGGTTCGTCTGCTAAAAGTATATCGGGGTTGTTAATTAAAGCACGGGCAATTGCAACTCTCTGCATTTGACCGCCCGACATATGATTTGGTTTTTTGTTTATGTGGTCAGTAAGACCGACTTTTTTTAAAACTTCAACCGCTCTTTCACGGCGTTCTTTTTTAGAAACACCCGAAAGAGTTAAAGCCATTTCTACATTAGAGAGTACAGTCTGATGCGGAATTAAATTGTAACTCTGGAAAATAAAACCTATTGAGTGGTTTCTGTATGTATCCCAGTCTGCATCTGTATAATTTTTGGTAGAAACACCGTTAATTATAAGGTCACCACTTGTGTAACGGTCAAGTCCGCCAATAATATTTAAAAGTGTGGTTTTACCTGAACCACTCTGACCTAAAATTGAAACGAATTCATTGTCGCGAAAATTTACGCTTACATCTTTAAGTGCGGTTTGTGTAGCGTCACCCATCTGATAAATTTTAAAAATGTTTTTTAACTGCAACATACAGTTTCCTTCTTTCTGTTATAACAACAAGATTTTTATAAAAAGAAATATTTATGCCGCAAACAATATTTCGTTTTACTTTTTAAGTCTATTTAAATTTTCTATAAGCGATGCACCGAGCAATAAAAACACAAGTAAGAATATCGGAAAAAGTGATATATTTATATGATTTGCTATAATTCCAAAAAGAGGTGGCATAAATGACGAACCGGTGTAAGCAAATGCCATTTGTACACCAACAACTGCCTGAGAATTTTCTTTGCCGAAATTTACTGGTGTTGAATGTATAATTGCAGGGTAAACAGGTCCGTTGCCAAAACCTGCTATGAAAATACCCGCAAGGCAAATGAATGTATTGTTAAATGGTAAAATCATCATCAGCAATCCAATCGTTGCAACAGTATAACCAAATCGAATCATTTTTTTGTCGCCTGTCTTATCAGCGAAAAAACCTGTTACTAAACGACTGACTGTCATACCTAAATAAAAAAGCGAAGCATATTTTGCTGCCGTATCAACAGAAAAGCCTTTGCCTAAAACCAAAAAACTACTTGTCCACGAAAAAGCGGTTGCCTCTACTGCGCAAAAAGCGAGAAAAGCAAACAGAACACTTTTAACTCCTTTGATTTTAAAAATTTCTTTGAGTTTTTTAGGTTGAGGCGTTTCTTCTTTACTGTCACTTGCAAAGTTGTTAGTTTTAATCTTTTTCCACAAAGGGATGCTTATAAAAAGAATGATTGTGAGAATTATCTGAATAATTCCGACAGTTCTGTAACCATTTGCCCATTGTTCGTTTTTCGAAAGCCAGAACCCCATAATATAAGGACTGATACTTGCACCTACACCCCAGAAACAATGAAGCCAACTCATATGTTTTGAGGCGAAATGAAGTGCAACAAAATTATTCAGTGCTGCATCAACTGCACCTGCACCAAGACCTAATGGTACAGCACAAAGAATCAAGTGCCAGAATTTACTGCAGAAAGAAAAACCTAAAAGTGCAGTTGCCGTCATACCAACACTTATTGAAGTTACAATTCCCGCACCGAGTTTACGAGTGAGTTTATCTGAAAAAAGACTTGCTATAATGGTACCGACCGAAATTGTCATTGTTATGATACCGGCAAAAGATAGAGGAACACCTAAAGAGGGTTGTAAAACCGGCCACGATGCACCAAAAAGTGCATCCGGAAGCCCAAGACTTATAAATCCCAGATAAATAATTGCAAGAAGAATAGTAAACATTTAACCACCATTCTTAATTTTATCATTATGTATAAAAAATTGCAAGAGAATTCGGTACGGTAGTAGTCAAAAGTCAGTTTATTTTGTGATTGATTTGTCTGTACAATTGGATTATAATGAAAGAAAATATGAGAAAAGGGGAAATATTATGTTGCTTCAGGAATTAAAAAACAGGAATTTGCCGGAGCTTAAATCACGTGAAGAAATGATTGAGATATTGCAAAGCGAAATTTACGGTAAAAAACTCCCTGACCCTGAAAAAGTCGAATTTATAAAAGAAACTGAGCCGTTAGTGCCACGCTTTTGTGCAAATAAAGCCAGTATCTATAGAGTGACAGCAAAATGTACACTTAATGGAAAAGAGTTTTCTTTCCCATTTTACGAAGTTTTGCCTAATGATAATGAGAAACATCCGTTTTTCATTCACGTAAATTTCCGTGACGACAACCCTGACAGATATCAACCGACAGAAGAAATTATTGATAATGGCTTTGCAGTTTTAACTGTTTGCTATACAGATGTTACTTCTGATGACGATGACTTTACAAATGGACTTGCAGGGGTGCTTTTCCCGGATGGAAAAAGACAAAGTGATGATTCGGGTAAAATCGCAATGTGGGCGTGGGCGGCAAGTAGATTGCTTGATTATGCTGAAACACTTTCCCATAAACTTGATTTAGAAAAAAGTGTAATTTGTGGTCATTCAAGACTTGGTAAAACCGCACTTGTAGCGGCTATGTTTGATGAGCGGTTCAAATTCAGTTATTCAAATGATTCGGGTTGTAGTGGTGCCGCTCTTGCAAGAGGTACTACCGGCGAAACAGTAGAAGATATTTGTGACAGATTTCCATTCTGGTTTTGTGAGAATTATAAAAAATATGTAAATAACGAAGAGAATATGCCATTTGACCAGCATTATTTAATCGCTTCAATTGCACCAAGATATGTACTTATAGGTAGTGCAAAAGAAGATGCCTGGGCACACCCGCAATCAGAGCAATTAGCTTGTGTTGCCGCGTCACCTGCATTTAAAAATCCATTTGATTGTGAAAATAAATTTGCTGAAGCGGGTGACGAATTTTTTAATGGTGATTTAGGTTATCATATGAGAAACGGTACACACTACTTTAGCCGTGAGGATTGGCAGAAACTTATTAAGTTTGCGGAAGGAAAAATTAAAAATTGAAAATGAAAAATTAAAAATTTCGGAAGTCCTGCGGACTTGATTATAATTAGACATTTATAAAAAAACTACATTCTTTCATTTAAAGGTTATTGTAAACCTTAAAAGATAGTATGTAGTTTGTTTTTTAGAATAAAGAAGATAAAATAAATAATAAATGACACGACAAATTAACTGTTACAACAAATTATTATAATAGCGTCGCAGACCCTTAATTTTCAATTTTCAACTTTCAATATTCAATTCAAACAACTCAGTTTTCTGAATTATATTGATAAATTTTTCCAATTGTGGTAATATAAAAGTATATAAACATAAAAGGGGTTTTAAAAATGTCTGAATTATTAGTTCCGGTGCTTTTACTGGCAGTTGGTTTTGTTTTACTTATCAAAGGTGGCGACTGGTTTGTTGATGGTGCTACCGGTATTGCTCGTCGATTTCACTTACCGGAAATTTTAATAGGTGCTACTGTCGTTTCAATTGGTACTACTTTACCTGAAGTAATGGTTTCTGCAGGTGCAGCGGCAGGTGGTAATGGTTCAATTGCCTATGGTAATGCAATTGGTTCAATTATTTGTAACACATCTTTAATCGCGGCTATTACTATTTCGGTAAAACCGGGAGAAGCAGCAAGAAAAAGTATGATTTTACCTGTTGCTTTCTTCTTTGGTTCTGCAGCATTTTACTGTGGTACAGCGTATTTAACGGGAGAATTTTCTCGCCTTACCGGTATTCTTTTACTTATTACATTCGTTGTATATATGGTGACAACTGTTTTAAGAATGAAAAAAAGTGCAGCGCCTATTGAGGTTGTTGAAAAAGAAGAGGAAGTTGGCGCTCTCACAAGTGAAGAAGAATTAGAAGCACAAAGCGGCGAAGACCATGTTGTTGAATCAAAAGAAAAAGGTACAAAAGACAGTCTTTTAAAAGATATTGTTATGTTGGTTCTTGGTGCAGCGGTTATTGCTGTTGGTGCAGATTTACTTGTAGATAACGCTACAATCGTAGCAAAAGCACTCGGTGTTTCAGATGCAGTTATCGGTCTTACAATTGTTGCTTTAGGTACATCACTCCCGGAACTTGTAACTGCTATTACATCACTTGCAAAAGGTCACGGTTCACTTTCACTCGGTAATATTATCGGTGCAAACATTTTCAACTTAGTTCTTGTAAGTGGTACTGCTATTACAATAAATCCGTTTACAGTTCCGTGTTCAGGTTTAATCAATGGTATTAACTCTTCACTCGTTCTTGATATTCCTGTAATGCTCACAGTAATGCTCATACTCACAGTACCAACAATGATAAAGCAAAAACTTTCTCGTTGGCAAGGCATTTTAATGCTTGGAATTTATGTTGCGTTTATTGGTCTTAGTTTTGTTGTTGGGGCAAACTGATAACGCTACGCGTATTTAATTGAAAATTGAGAATGGAAAATTGAAAGTTTTGGAAGGCTTCGCCTTGATTGTAATAAGAGAGACTACATTCTATCATTTTAGATTTATGGATAATCTTTAAATGAAAGAATGTAGTTTTTGTTATGAAATTATAATAGCGTCGCAGACCGTTAATTTTCAACTCTCAATTCTCAATTTTCAATTCCTTGCCACTTGCACACTTGCAATTATTTTTTATTGATAAAAAAAGAAATTTATGCTAATATAAAACTAAGTTCTAAAAGGGGGTAACTTTATGAAAAAGTTAAAAGATAACTGGATTGTTGACTTAAGTGTCACGACTGTGTTGTTGGGATTAATGTGTTATGCGGCATATTCGTTGTGGTACATATTTGACGGAACTTTAAGCAGTGGAGATGTTCATCTTTATACAGCACTTACAAGCGTTGCGCTTGGTTGGTTTATGATGATGTTCATAAAAACATTATTCAAAAATACTAACTGGATTTTAAAACTCGTTACATTTTTAGCGGGTTGTGCCTTTTTCCAGGGGTTAATATGGGGAATAAATGCAAAAATGAACCCTGTAATGAACGACACAACTTACAATGATGATAATACTGTCATTACAGTATATACGGTTGCATT
>JAFSBS010000225.1 GCA_017437165.1 Clostridia bacterium | reverse complement strand
TTTCGGTTGGATTTGCTCTGGGGTTTGGTTTCCGTTTGAAAATTGGTTTAAATTTTTCGTGTTCAGGGTGTAAAAATTTTTGTACGCACAAAGAAAAGGAACAGATAAAATCTGCTCCTGAAATTTATTCTTTTGTAATAGCGGATTCAAAAATTCTTTTTAGATTATCGGTAACACCATTTGCGGCTTGTATGGTTGCCATCATCAATTCGTCTGTATCAATTTTATCAAAATTTATTGAATAACCATTAAATTGAATCAACTGAGTTATAAAAACTCTCTGCGTTCTACCATTACCTTCTCGGAATGGGTGAAGCATATTTGTTGTGCAGTTAAAAGTCAACTATATCATCAATGAAGTCGTTAAATGGTTGATTTTGAAAATAATTTTTATCTTTAAGTCTTTTGAAACAGGCAAGCATTCACACCAACTTTTTGTAATACGAGTTGAATATATTGTTCAGTTGAAATTTCACCATTGAGTGCTTTTTTTGACCACTCAAGACATTGTTCATCTGCTTTATAACCTTCCATTTCAACAGAAGCTACAGCGAACTCAAGTGCTTTATCAATAGACATATAATCTTCACCTCACAAATTTACTACAATTAGTTTAATATAAAATAAAGGTTTAATCAATATAAAAATCAAATGCACAACAAAAAGGCGAAAGCAAATAGAGTTGTGAAACGGATTTATAGGCAGGAATAAGAAAAGTCTTTACTAAAGCGACTTTTCCAAAGACATCAGGAGGCGGTGCCACCTGTTTCAAGGGAATTGACGATTTCAGATGGTTCGTAACCTTAAAACACCCTTTCCTTTGCTTGAGATATTTATAAGACCTTCCTTTTCATAATAGCGTATGTTGGCTCTTGGTGTATTCAATAAATCTTCTACTTCATTTATTTTCATATAAATACACTCCTTTTACCAACAAAATACACTATAAAGTTGCTTTACAGTCAATAGTTTTTTGGTTTTTGTTTTCAAAAATACATTTCTGCATAACTTAAAACTATTTTTCTTGACTCATCTGTCTTGTCAGGGTCTTTGTCGAGTGCGTGACCCGAATTTTCATAAACTAAAAAGTCGTTTCTTACGCCTGCTTTTATAAGACTGTCTATAAATAATTCGGAGTGTTCAAATGGCACAAGATCATCAGACACACCTTGAAAAACTGCAGTCGGTACACATTCTTTTGAAACATAAGTTTGTGGCGACATCTTTTTTAATGCATTTTGTTGTGATTCATTTAAAAGTGTATCTTTAGTAATTTTTACACCACAGCATTTTGAAAGAACACCATATTTCCAATCTTCAAACTCACCTTTAATGCCCATAAGAAAATTCTCTACCCAACAGTTTACAGGCGGACAGAAAGCACCGACTGCAACGGGTATTATTGGTGCTTCGCACTTTCTTGTGTAAGCGTAAAGGAGTGACAAGTGCGCCCCCGCAGAAGCACCTATTAAAATCGTGTTTTTAATATTAAAACCGTATTCTTCGCATTTTTCTTTTATAGTATTTAATGCAGAAGCTATATCATCAAGCTCGTGAAATACATTTATATTTTCAGAAACAAAACGATAATTTATAGCAACACAGATGTACCCTGAAGAAGCATAAAACTCTGCTTCATTTTTATAATCTGATTTGTCACCGTTACTCCAGCCACCACCGTGAATTAAAAGTATAACTCCTGATTTGTTTTCTGCCTTTTCTGGTATAAACAAATCAAAAACGTGTCTTTCGTGTTCTCCGTAAGGTATATCTTTTAAAACAGAAAAACTATTACTCATAATTATTTCTCTCCGAAAACATATTTAATCGCTTCAAGGTAGCCATAACCATAAAGGTCATCTGGCTCAAGGTAGCTTGTTTCAGTCCATTCATTCCAGCTATTAACTGTTATAAACGGTGCTTTCATAACACCTTTTTTCATTGAATTGTCGGCAAATGCCTTGATTTTTTCACAGGCATTTTTAAAGTTTTCAGGTGTATTGTTTTCAACTACTCCGGGAACGAAGTTATTAAATCTTACATTGTTATCCCAACCGACTGAAATATTCGGGTAAAACGGAATTGTAAGATTTTCCGACTCTTTTTCTATTGCTTTTACATAGTTTCCTGTAACGTCATTAAAGTCGCCATCTAAATCTGCAGAGCAACCCCAGTTGTAGCTGGTTACAGAATCAACACCTAAAAATTCGTACATTTCACTTGAACAGGCACCTTTGTTTGAGTCTTCATCCTTTAACCAGTTGAAAATTCTGTCACGCCAATGAACAACCTGAAAATGAAGTCCTGAAAAACCTGCTTCTTTGGTTTTTCTTCTGAACTCCTCCAAGCCTTTTTTACACTCATCGCTTGTACCAAATGAACGG
>JAFSBS010000224.1 GCA_017437165.1 Clostridia bacterium | reverse complement strand
GCAAATCCTAACGAGAATGAAGATGCAAAACTTATTCCTGTTGTTACAGAAATCAACGAAGATTTGTATGCTATCGCAGGTGGTCGCGGTTCAACTCTTGGTACAGGCGGAATGGTGACAAAACTCCACGCAGCAGAAATTACAATGGGTGCGGGAATTGACACAATAGTTATGAACGGTGAAAATCCAACTGAAATTTATAAAGCACTTGATGGAAAACAAGTAGGTACTTTCTTTAAGGGGAAATAATTATGCTTACTGAAATCGGTAAAAGAGTAAAAAATGCGTCAGTGGAAATTGCAACTGCATCTACTGACGATAAAAATAGAATATTAAAGGCAATTGCCACAGCACTTCGCGAGAATTGTGACGAAATCTTAAAAGCAAATGCTATTGACCTCCAAAATGGCAGAAACAACGGTATGTCAGAGGCACTTCTTGACCGTCTTATGTTAAATGAAGACAGAGTTGAGGGTATGGCACAGGGCATTGAAGGTGTAATTTCTCTTCCTGACCCTGTGGGTAGAGTGCTTTGGGAAACAGAGCGACCAAATGGTCTTAAAATTCAAAGAGTCAGCTCACCACTTGGAGTAATTGGTATTATTTATGAGGCTCGTCCTAATGTTACAAGTGACGTAGCGGCTCTTGCAATAAAATCGGGTAATACTGCAATTCTTCGTGGCGGTAAAGAGGCATTCAACTCAAACTCTGCTATTATGGATATTATGCGTAACGCAGTTGAAAAGTCAGGATTTAACCCCGATATTATTGAACTTGTCCGTGATACTTCAAGAGAAAGTTCAACTGCACTTATGCGTATGAACGGATTTGTTGATGTGCTTATTCCTCGCGGTAGTGCAAAGCTTATTAACGCAGTTGTGCAAAACTCAACTGTGCCTGTAATTGAAACGGGTGCGGGTAACTGCCATATTTATGTTGACGAATTTGCCGATATTGATATGGCGGCAGAAATTGTATTCAATGCAAAAACTCAAAGAATTTCAGTTTGCAATACTGCTGAAAGTTTGCTTATACATAAAAATATTGCCGAGTTTGCACTTATTGCAATTAAGGCAAAGTTAGACGAAAAAAATGTTATTCTTTATGGTGATGAGGTAGCCTGTGAAATCTGTCCTGATATAGAAAAAGCAACAGAAGAAGATTGGGCAACTGAATATCTTGACTACAAAATGTCAGTTAAAATTGTATCTTCATTGGAAGAGGCAACTGAACATATAAGAAAATACTCAACAGGTCACAGCGAGAGTATTATTACTGAAAATATTGAGAATGCAGAAAAGTTTATGAATACTGTGGATTCTTCTGCGGTTTACCATAACGCAAGTACCCGTTTTACTGACGGTGGCGAGTTCGGCTTTGGTGCAGAAATCGGTATTTCAACACAAAAACTTCACGCTCGCGGTCCTCTGGGACTTCCGCAACTTAACTCATTCAAATATAAAATTTACGGTAACGGTCAGGTAAGGTGATTTTTATGGCAGAAACAACAAACAAAAAGCATAAAGGCACTCACAAACTTGCATTCCCTATTGGTTGTATTATCATATTGCTTGCTGCAATTGGTCTTGTAACTGTTGTAATTTCCGCAGTAAGTGGTATTGATACTGCAATCGATAAGTCAAAGCATTATGAGGAATATGAAAAAATCCTCACACCCGTTGTGCTTATTGACCCTGATACTTTTGACGATATTACAAAAGCAGATATGAGTCAGCTTCTTGAAATTTCAATCTGGTCACTTCTTAAAAGTGATATTAACCCTGATACTTTTGAAAGCACAGAAAACGGACTTTCAATTCCAAAATCGGCAGTTGAAGAACAGTTTGTAGAACTTTTTGGTACAGAAATTACACCTGTTCACGCAACAATTGACGGTTATGGTCTTGAATTCCCTTATGATGCAAAAACTGAGACATATACTGTTCCGCTTACAGGTGTTACACCGATTTACACACCAAAGGTTGTTGACAAATCAACATCTTCAGACACAGTAGTGCTTACAATTGCTTGTCTTGCGGGCGATGCTTGGGAACAGGGAGAAAACGGGGATATG
>JAFSBS010000223.1 GCA_017437165.1 Clostridia bacterium | reverse complement strand
TGATTAACATCAGAATGACTGCTGATGGTCCTGATGTTTCACAAATTGAAGAATATGTAAAAGACCCGATGGTAAAAGGTATGTTTGTTGTGCCAAAATACTCAAACCCGCAAGGTATTACATTCTCGAAAGAAACAGTTAAAAGAATAGCAGAATTAACACCTGCAGCAAGTGATTTCAAAATTATATGGGATAACGCTTATATTGTTCATGATTTAACAGAAAAAAGTGATGATTTACTCAACATTTTCTCTGTTCTTCCGGAAAGAAATAAAAATATGGTAGTTGAAGTAACTTCAACTTCAAAAATTTCTTACCCGGGTGCGGGTGTTTCATGCCTCGCTTCTTCTGAAGAAAATATCAGAGAGATTTTAAAACGTCTTACAGTTCAGTCTATCAGTTACGATAAATTGAATATGTTGAGACACGTTAAATACTTTAAAAATCTTGATGGTATAAAAGCACATATGCAAAAACACGCAAAGATTCTGAAGCCTAAATTTGATGCAGTTATTGATACTTTAAACGCGGATTTAAGCGGGCTTGAAATTGCAGAATGGAATGAACCGAACGGGGGTTACTTTATAAGTCTTGATGTAACCGGTGGCAGTGCTTCAAGAGTTGGGGTTTTATGTAAAGAAGCGGGTGTTACACTTACTAATGTTGGCGCTACTTATCCTTATGGTAAAGACCCGAGTGATAGTAATATCAGAATTGCGCCTACATTCCCAAGTGCTGACGTTTTAAAACAAGCGGTTAAAGTTCTTACAGTTTCAGTAAGACTTGCTTGTCTTGAAAATCTTATGAAATAAGGAGTAATAGCTATGATTCGTATTGGTCATGGTTACGATGTTCATGCTTTCAGTGAAAACAGAAAATGTATAATCGGTGGTGTAACAATTCCCTACGAAAAAGGACTTTTAGGGCATTCTGATGCTGATGTCTTGTTACACGCAATTTCCGACTCGTTACTTGGTGCGGCTGCATTAGGTGATATAGGTAAACATTTTCCTGATACTGACCCTGAATTCAAAGGTGCTGATAGTATAGTTTTACTTGAAAAAGTAAATGATTTGTTGCTGAAAAATGGGTATAAAGTAGTTAATGTTGATTCAACAGTTATTGCACAAGCACCAAAACTTGCACCATATATATTTAAAATGCGTGAAAATATTTCAAAAGCACTTAAAATTGATGTTGACTTTGTAAGTGTAAAGGCAACAACCGAAGAAAAGATGGGCTTTACAGGTAGAAAAGAAGGCATTTCTGCACATTCTGTATGCTTAATTGAAAAGTAAACAAACAATTCTCCCTTGCATATTATATATTGATTTTTTAATATAATATGGAAGGGTTTTTTATGAGCAAAAAAGGCATAAAGGTTTCTTCTGTTACCCTTGCAATGAAAGGCAGAGATTTGTTGCAAAAAAACGGTTATAAAGCATATTTAACCCGCAATCCAAAACCTGAAAAAGGTGAGGGATGCGGGTATCTTATTTATATAAATAATCCGGATAAACGAAGTTTACAAATTTTGCACAATAACGGAATAAAGGTAATTGATTTAGTTGATTTAAATTAACTCCCAGAACCGAGAATTTTGATAT
>JAFSBS010000222.1 GCA_017437165.1 Clostridia bacterium | reverse complement strand
TTACTTACCGCTTCTATAAAGAGAGGAATATCTCTGTGGTCAAAAACATTACCATAAGTAATATATTCAATAGCATCTTCAACTCTTGTTGCTGTACGGAGAGTTCTTAAAACTTTTGGAGAACATTCCAACACATCTGTTGCAACATCATAATTGAACATAATATCATCAGAAATTTCTTCTATGAGTTCATATCTCTCTTTTTCTTCCTGAATCTTCATCTGAAGTTTTTTCATTTCTGTTATATCAACAATATTGCAAATAAAGCGTTGCTCGCCTTCTTTAGCATTATGAGGTTTTCTTACAGAAAAAAGAGCCCAGGCAACATCGCCATTTTTCTTATTACAACGACACTCAAATTTCTGAACCTCACCCGGTTTATAATCGGTATTTATACGGGATATAATATTCATAAAGTCATTGTAATGGAAAAGATTAAGTCTTACCTCTTGCGGAAGTGTTTCATATTCATCTCTTGTATAACCAAAAAGGTCGAAAAAACCCTCGTTTGTATATTCAAGTTTAACACCTTCTGAATGAGGAGAAACCATAGCAATACCTGCAACAGTTTCACTCAAAATCATTTCAAGTTCAACTTTTTCAAGTTCGCTTTCATTTAAGCCACCGTACTTCATAAATATCCCCGCCTTTGTCGAAAATAATCAAAAAAACTACACTGAATTATATATATTTGTGATTATAACACATTTTTTTCTGTTTAACAAGGTTTTTTTGAAAAGACTTGAATAAATTGCTAAAATTTTATATAATCTATCTGTTGTATTATAATTATATTATTAAAAAACAGTATTGGTGAAATTATATGTTAGAATTAGTGAATTTATCATTCAAAGTTAATGATGACGGAGAAAAAAAAGAGATTTTAAACGATGTATCTCTCACTCTCGATGACGGAAAGTTCCTTGTAATTACAGGTCCTAACGGTGGCGGCAAATCTACCCTTGCAAAAATTATTATGGGTATTGAAAAACCAACGGGTGGTAAAATACTTTGGAATGACACCGACATTACAAATATGTCTATAACAGAAAGAGCAAATTTAGGTATAGGTTATGCTTTCCAGCAACCGCCGAGATTCAAAGGTCTTACTGTAAGAGATTTATTAAGTCTTTCTCATGGCAGCGCTCTCCCCGAAGACCAATGTTGCACCTACCTTACAAATGTTGGTCTTTGCTCTAAAGATTATCTTAACAGAGAAGTTGACTCAACTCTTTCGGGTGGCGAAATAAAAAGAATAGAAATCGCAACAATTATGGCAAGAAATGTAGAACTTGCAATATACGACGAACCTGAAGCAGGTATTGACCTTTGGAGTTTCAATATGCTTATTGAAAGTTTCAAAAATATTTCTGCAAAAAACAATCAGAGTATGATTATAATTTCTCATCAGGAAAGAATCATGAAAATTGCTGATGAGATTGCAATTATAGCAAATGGCACAGTTAGTAAAAAAGGTCCTGTTGATGAAGTTTTCCCTCTTTTAATGAACGAATTCAACAGCGCTTGTAATTTCAGATAAGGTGGTGGAATAAATGCAAAAAGTAGATTCACATATATTAAAAACAATTGCAGACTTGCACGATGTTCCACAAGGTGCTTACAACATTCGTAAAAATGGTGAAAGTGCCGGTCGCTCTTCTACTGAAAATATTATTATAGAAAATAAAAAAGATAAAACGGGTATTGATATAACAGTTAAGGCAAACACAAAAAATGAAAGTGTTCATATTCCTGTTATCATCACCGAAACAGGTGTAGATGATTTAGTTTACAACGATTTTTATATTGGCGAAAATGCTGATGTGCTTATTGTTGCCGGTTGTGGTATTCATAATTCAGGTGACAAAAAAAGTGAACACGATGGTATTCACCGTTTTCATATCGGCAAAAATGCACGTATCAAATATGTTGAAAAACATTATGGAGAAGGCACCGGTACAGGTGAAAATGTTTTAAACCCTGTTACAGAAATTTTTATGGATGAAAATTCATATTGTGAAATGGAAATGGTGCAGATTGAAGGTGTTGACTCAACAAAGAGAAACACAATTGCAAAACTACAGGCAGGTGCCCATCTTCTCATCCTTGAAAAACTTATGACTCACGACAATCAGGTTGCTCATTCAGATATGACAATTGAACTTAATGGGTTAGATGCATCCTCACAAATCATTTCACGTTCAGTTGCAAAAGATAATTCGGAACAAGTATTTTACCCTAAAGCAGTTGGTAATGCAAAATGCAGAGCTCACGTACAATGTGACTCTATCATTATGGGCAATGCCCACATCCGTTCAATCCCTGAAATTGCTGCAAATCATTGTGATGCCAACATTGTTCACGAAGCTGCAATCGGTAAAATAAACAATGACCAGCTTTTAAAACTTCAGACACTCGGCAAAACAGAAGAAGAAGCAGAAGAAATCATTATCAACTGTTTCTTAAGATAACATATAAACTTTAAGGGAGGTATTCCTTTGGAAAAAAGAGTTCTTGCATTTGACTTTGGTGCTTCAAGCGGCAGAGCAATTCTCGCTACATTTGATGGCAAAAAAATCGAACTCCAGGAAGTTCACCGTTTTTCAAACGACCCTGTAACAATAAATGGTACTGTTTATTGGGATATTCAAAGGCTTTTCTTTGAAATTAAACAAGGTATGGTAAAAGCAAAAGAATTCGGTGGCTTTGACAGTATCG
>JAFSBS010000221.1 GCA_017437165.1 Clostridia bacterium | reverse complement strand
CACCTAAAGTAGTAATTCCTGTATTCCCGGGTACAAACTGCGAATTTGACAGTGCTAAAGCAGTTGAAGATGCAGGTGCAAAAGCTGAAATTATTGTTATCAACAACTTAACTGCTGACGGAATTTCAAGAAGTGTTGAAAAATTCGCAAAAGCAGTAAATGACAGTCAGATGATTTTCGTTCCGGGTGGTTTCTCAGGTGGTGACGAACCGGATGGTTCAGGTAAATTCATTACTGCATTCTTCAGAAATGACGCTGTAAAAGTTGCAGTTACAGACCTTTTAGATAATCGTGATGGTCTTATGTGCGGTATCTGTAATGGTTTCCAGGCACTTATTAAATTAGGTCTTGTACCTTACGGTAAAATTATAGATACAGACGAAAATTGTCCTACACTCACATATAACACAATTTCTCGTCACCAATCAAAAATTGTAAGAACAAGAATTGCTTCTAACAAATCACCTTGGCTTTCACTTATGAATGTTGGTGATATTGTGAATGTTCCTATTTCTCACGGTGAAGGTCGTTTCTACGCAAGTGAAGATTTAATCAAACAACTTGCAGAAAATGGACAAATCGCAACTCAGTATGTTGATTTAAGCGGAAATGCTACAACTGATGTTCAGTTCAACCCTAACGATTCCGCATTTGCTATTGAAGGAATTACTTCTCCGGATGGTCGAGTATTCGGTAAAATGGGTCATTCGGAAAGAATTGGTGCCGGTCTTTATAAGAATGTTGATGGTGAATATAACATCAGAATGTTTGAATCAGCAGTTAAATATTTTAAATAAGATTTATTACTTTGGTAATCCGTATTATATAGAATACGGATTACTGAATTAAGAAAGGTGAGAGTTTAAATGGCATATCTTTCAGATATCGAAATTGCACAAAACTGTAAAATGAAGCCTATCGGTGAAATTGCATCAAAAGTTGGTATTACTGATGAGTATTTAGAACCTTATGGCAAATATAAAGCAAAAATTGACCTTTCATATTTAAAGAATAATAAAAAAGAAGGTAAACTCATTCTTGTTACAGCTATTACACCAACACCGGCAGGTGAGGGTAAGACAACTACAACAATCGGTCTTGCTGATGGTATGAACAGATTAGGTTATAAAACTTGTGTCGCATTACGTGAACCTTCTTTAGGACCTGTTTTTGGTATTAAAGGCGGTGCGGCAGGTGGCGGTTATGCACAAGTTGTACCAATGGAAGACATCAATTTACACTTCACAGGTGACTTCCACGCAATTGGTGCGGCAAATAACCTTTTAGCTGCAATGCTTGACAACCATATTCAACAAGGTAATGCACTTAATATTGACGTAAAAAAAATCACATGGAAACGTTGCGTTGATATGAATGACAGACAACTCCGTAATATTGTAAATGGTCTCGGTGGTAGAATGAACGGTGTACCAAGAGAAGACGGTTTTGATATTACGGTTGCAAGTGAAATTATGGCTGTTTTCTGTCTTTCAACTTCAATTACAGACCTTAAAGAGCGCCTTTCAAGAATCGTTGTTGCTTACAACT
>JAFSBS010000220.1 GCA_017437165.1 Clostridia bacterium | reverse complement strand
TTATGATGCCAAAAAAAGATGGGCTTAAGGCGTGTGAAGAAATAAGAAAATGCAGTAATGTTCCTGTTCTGTTTCTTTCAGCATTGGGTGAAGAATCAGACTATTTAAAGGGATTTTCTTCCGGGGGCGATGATTACATAGTAAAACCTTTCCCACTTGCAGTTTTGCATCAGAAGTGCCTTTCGATGATTTCTATGTCAAAAGGAGCAACAAAACGTGATATGATTTCGTTGAATGGTATTTTAATAGATTTGGCAAAAAGAAAAGTTTTTGTTGAAAATGATGAGATTACACTTACAAATAAAGATTATGAATTGTTACGATATTTAATGGAGAATAAAAACATCGTTTTAGACCGGGATAAAATTTTAAACAGAATCTGGGGTTGGGAGTACGAAGGCACATCGCGTGTAGTTGATACACACATTAAAAGAATACGCAAGGCTTTAGGCGAAAAGGCGGGGTGTATTAAAACGGTTGTTAATGTGGGATATGTGTTTGAATGCTGATACAAAATGCAGAATAAAGGTGGGGGTTTTTATGAAAAAATTTCTTTCATCGTTTATAAATTTTGAGTTGTCGAAAGATAAAAAAGAAAGGCGTGTTTACCTTCGTACATGGGGTGTTATTTTTGTAGTAGAAATTCTGGTGATTATTCTATCAGTTGTTATCTTTATTCCGGTTTCAACCCGTGAGTTTTCAACTGAAAATCTCTATTATATGGATAACGAACGTATAGGATACAGAATTTCAGGTGATGAAAAAATAACAAAAGATAATTTTATAGCAAGTTACAGCGACGATTTTTTCGGCTTTCCTTTTGCTATTGCGTTGTACGATTCGGATGGAAAACTTTTACATATAAACAGTACAATAGTTTCATTTTTTGTCAATGGTGAAGAAAAATATTGTTATATTGAAGAATACCTTAATGAAACACAAAAAAATGAATTTGACAGCATGAAAAAACAAGGGTATCTGTGCGATGTTGTTGTGGTGGAGAGTTTAACATACTATGAACAAAATGGTGTTGTAGTGCCTGTTGAAATGGTAATTTCTTTTTGTGATCACAAAAAAGATACTACGTCCGAAAGTAAAAAATATAAATTTTCAGATTATAGTGGTGAAACAAATACTGTAACGATTAAAGATTATGAACGCAATCGCCCCGTCATTTTAAAACCAAGTTTTTATTACACATCACCCGACAATGATTATAAAATTTATTATGAGTGTCTTAAGCAAGTATCTTCATTAAATTTTAGTGATTATGACTGTGACTACGAACTGAAAGAATCTAATGTTGAGGATTTTCATTCCGTAAGTTTAAATGGAAATCCGGGTAATCAGGAACTTTTTGTGAAAATAGTAGAAATTGACGAGGAAAATTACTTTTTGGTTTTTAAAAGTAAATTTAATAAGTTTTCAAGAGCTTTTGATGATTCGCAATATTTAACATCAATGTTGTTTGTTATAATGGTGTTTAATATATTGTTGTTGTTTATACCAGATGAATTTTTAAGGAAATATCGCGAGAGACAAAGTTTTGAAGAAATAAAATCAAACTTCACATCTGCTATGGCACATGAAATGAAAACACCTATTGCGATTATACAGAATCAATGCGAGTGCATTCTGGAGAATATCGCACCCGAAAACAACAATGAATATGTTTCATCAATTTATGACGAAGCGACAAAAATGAATAAATTAGTTGCAGATATGCTTCAGTACAACAGAATATCGCAAATAAGCATTCTTGATTCAGAGAAAACTGATTTAAGCGAAATTGTTAACAATGAAATTGATAAGTATAAAAAACAATTTGAAATTCACAAGAAACAAATTTCAGTTGAAATTGAAACTGATAAAAAGATAAAATGTGACCGAACTTTAATTGCTCTTGTTATAGATAACTTCTTGTCAAATGCGGTAAAACATACAGAAGAGGGCGGTGAAATAAAAGTTACCGTGAAAAATGGTGTTGAGGGTGTAAAAGTTATAGTTTTTAATTCCGGTTCACAAATAGCAAATGATGAAAAAGATAAAATATGGTCTGTGCTTTATAAAACAAATAAATCAAGAACTGACCGTGACAAATCAAGCGGTGTAGGTCTTGCGGTGTCAGCAAAGATTCTTGATTTACATAAGGCAAACTATGGTTGTCAGAATGTGCGGGATGGTGTTGAGTTTTATTTTACGATTAAGTAGAACGAAATTTCACTCCTTGATTCCTAACAAAATGCACAATAAAATTTTTTAAAAACCTACACATTGTTCATTGACAAATATTGTAAGTTGGGTGTATAATACTTGGGTAATCAAAATAGCAGTACTATGGGTACGAATATTCGGAGGTTAGTTATGAAAAACACAGTTAAAAAGTCACTTTCAGCTGTACTTGCAGTTTTAATGCTTATGACCTGTTTCGTTTTTACTGCTTCAGCAGAAAATGTTGATGTTTCAGGTTATCAGGTTGAGCGTCAGAGCTGTACAGTTTATGGTGATCCGAAAACACAGAGGGGATTTTCCTGGTTTACACCTGATGATTGCGAATCAGTAGCACAGGTTGTTAAGATTTCTGATTACCTTGTTTCAGGTTTTGACAATGCAGTTACATTTGAAGCAACATCAAAAAGTTTCCAGGGTTATTACAATCACAAAGCGGTTGCAACAGGTCTTAAAAAAGGCACTACATATTACTACCGTTTAGGTAGCCTTGAATATGATGTATGGGGTGAAACAGGTTCATTCTTTACAGATAATGGCGATGGTAAATTCACATTTATTGCTATTGCTGACGTTCAGGCAAGTAATTACGATAATTTCTACAAAGCTTCACTTGTTATGAATGCTGCGGTTGAGACTTACCCTGAAGCAGAATTAGTTGTTAATATGGGTGACTTCGTTAACGATTGTACAAACGAAGAATGGCAGGATTACAGTAAAGCATTCGGTAAATACAATAACAAATTAACACTCGCACCGGTTGCAGGTAACCACGAAGGTAACATTACAAACAAATTTAATGTTGGTTGGTTTGATACAACATTTAATCTTCAGGGTGCAGAAGGTCTTTTAAATGGTACAAACGGTACTTTCTATTCATTTGATTATGGTAACGCTCACTTCTGCGTACTTAATACAAACGATATGTACCCAATGACAGAGGCACAAAGAAACTGGATTATAAACGATTTGACTGCTTCAGATGCACAGTGGAAAATCCTTATGACTCACCGTGCGCCTTATTCAGCAGGTAAAAATATCAATAAACCTGACACAGTTTTATTACGTGAAGTTCTTATTGATATTGTTGATAAAACAGACGTTGATTTAGTTCTTTCAGGTCATGACCATATGTATATGAGAACCAAACAAGTTAAAGGCGATGCTGTTTGTGAAGATACAAAATTTGTAACAGAAGTTTACAATGGTGTTGAAACAACATTCGCAGTTAACCCTGATGGTACAATTTATGCACTTCCAAGTACAGCAGGTACAAAGAGATATGGTGTAAATGACAGTGCTATGGACCCAATCTTTGATTGTGCAGATGTTTACTCAACAACACGTTCAGAAAAAGATGAAGAAGGCAATGAAACAAATCCGAATGCCGGTGGTTGCTTCGCAGGTATTACAATTGATGGTAACAAACTCATTTATAATGCTTACGTTTTAAGCGATATTGATGAAGAAAATCCCGATAAAGAACAAGTTATTACAGAAATTGACAGTTATGCAATTAAAAAGACTCAAAAGTCAGAAAATATTGAAGATACACATCTTCCAACTGACCCGCTTGGTACAATTGACAAAACAATTGCAAACTTTATAGTTGCTATCCCGAGTCTTATAGTTACATATATCAAAATGTTAATCGGCGGACTTCTTTAATAAAAAAATATTTCCCCGCAACAGAGTTTTAAATCTGTTGCGGGGAAACTTTTTTTAATAATCTTTTCCCCAACCTTTTCTCTCATAGAACTTCTTGTCGCCCATATTTTTCAGACGTCGTTCTGTTTTGTAATTGCGTTTTTCTTGTCGTGTCATTTTAAAGTTAAACTTTCTTGTTTCAACTTCTTCTAAAAGCGGGGTTGTAATTTTAGCAGTTTCAGAATTTCCAATGGTAGCAGAAATTATAACAATATCGTTGTCAACAGGTAAAATAATTTCTTTTTTATCAGATACATTAAATTTCACATTGAAGAAGTACATAATTTTTGCAATTTCATCTTTGCCATTGTTATGACAGTGGGTGAAGTCATAAGCAACTTCGCAATTTTTGATTTTTGCAGTTTCTTTGAAATCATACATATCCCAGCGGGCAATTCTTTCGAATGTATCAGGAATATATTTGTTGATTTCGTGGTCGTCAACTTTGAATGTTGCGGTTTTATCACCATTTAAAGATGCACAAATAAATGTAATGTTTTTACTGTTTTCGGGAATAGAAATTTTTTGACCATTGCAAACCAAAGCGTTTTTAGCGTCTTTGTTGATTATGAATTCAGTGTTACAAATAGTGAGACTTTCAGGTGTTATTTCATAAGGTAATGTGTATTTGAAATCACCGGTTTCACCCTGTTTTGTGATAATGTTTTTATCAAAATCAAGTGCGAGAGAAGTTGAAGTAACAGTATCACCTTTATAATCAGGTTTTTTGAGTTTTAATGCAAAAGTTTTTATTTCGTAAGGTGCGAAAGATGTTACGAGTCTGCCATCTGTTACAGTAGCATCTTTAATATATTCTTCACTTGCAAACATCTCTTTTGCTGACTCAATTCCGTTACCGAGTGTAAGAGTGTAATTATTAACATTCTTTTTAGCACTTTCATTAAGGCGAATAATAATTTCATCACTTTGTTCAGCCTTTTTAATTGCTCTGATAATAACAGAATTATCTGATGTTTTTATAAATGAGTATTCCGTACCAAGTACACCGTTGTGTTTTTCGCATTCAACTGCAACGAGTGGTTGTGTAAAGAGTTTCGCCTCTGTTTGCGTTTCTTCGGAAACTTTACCGCCGTGGGAGAATAATGCATAGGAGTATCTGTTAAGACCTAAATCCATCATAGACTGCATAGAGTCAATTCTGTAATTCTTCTGTGGTGTGTGAACAACAGTAAGGCGGAGGGTGTTAATGTTATACTTATCCCATCCATATTTACATTCACTTAAAACAGAAACACCGAAACTGTCATCAGCGTTACTTATATCTGCCCATTTTTGTGCAGGAACTTCAAAGAGTTTATCGCTCATATTAGTTCTTTCAATAGCACCTAAACCTAAATCAAATGTTGCCAATGTATTTGTAGCGTTAACTGAAAAAATGTTTTTTGCCATTGTGCGAAGTGATTGCCATTCGATTTCACTGTTAACAGCTACAATGTTGCTGTCGTTTGCTAAAGAAATAATATTTGCGAAAGTGCTTCGGTCATCCTTTTGCACAACCTTTACAGCAACTCTTGCCGGTCCGTTTTCGAGTATCTCGATTGTATCTAATTGCGGTATTCTGTCAGGTTTTTTGTTTGCCTCTTCATAATTCATTTCCCACGCAGGCCAATGTTTTGAACCGGTGTAATTGAAAAGTCCTGTTACAATAGGTTCTTTCAACAATTCCTGTTTTAAAATCTTGTCAAACACAGATTCAATATCACCATTGGAATTGAGTTTTACTGAATATTTTTCGTTTTCTAAAGTTTTTATACTTACTTTTAAAGATGTTTTTACGTCACTTGGTGTGTCGCTTTCTCTTACATCATAGACTTTTAAAGAAAGTGCATCTATATCTGCAATAAAAATAATTTCTGCTATTTTATCTTCTATCTTTTTGACTTGTGCAGGTACTTCGTTTCCGTCTTCATCAAAAACTCTTACATATTTTGAGTTGAAGTTATCAAGTCTTGCTGTAACAACACTCTTTCTTTTGGTTTCAACAGAGTTATAAACTGTAATTGCTCTGCCTTTACAAAAATCGGTTTTCATCATGGAAGTGAGTGAAGAAAGTGTTGAGTCCATTTCATTTTTTAACTGATTTATTGAAACAAATAAATCGTTCCAGGAACGTTTGTAAACTCTCTGGCAAGATGTACCGGGCATATCGTCGTGGAAGTGGTGAGCAATTGCACGTTTCCAGGCACGTGTCAAAGCAGTTCTGTTATAATTTGCAGTACCAAAATAATCTGCCATAACAGCACTTCTTTCAGCCATATCAGCAAGTTCTTCAAAGTGTCTGTTCCAACGTTTGCTCATAACCCTTGAAGTGTATCCGCCAACTGCGTGATTTTGCATAACGAGTTCGTTGTTCCAAAGAGGGAGTTTTTCCTTTGCTTCATCACTTAAATTGTCTAAATCATAATAAATCTCATCAGCAGAAGCAGGATGAATTTCTAATTCATCATCATTTAATGCAACCGCTTTTTCTAAAAGTTCACAGCTTTCTTTTTTAGTTGCGCCACCGCGGTCACCCGTTCCGTGAAATTGGTAATCCCAATTGAGACCGAATTTTTCATTCTCTTTTAACTTATTTAAAATAAAGTCCCAATCACGAATTTTCTTAAATGGTCTTGAATAAGAACCGGGATTTAATACTGCAAAAACTTCTTTGCCGTCAACACCGCGCCATCTTCCTATGTTATAGGGCATACCATAAGCAGAACCCCATGTGAGCTTCTGCGTTGTAAATCCTTTTAAATTTGCGTGGTGCATAACACTAGGGAGTGCCCACCCAAAACCGAAACAGTCAGGCAAGAAAATATCAACGGAACGTTTACCGAATTTTTCATTGAAATATGAGTTGCCGTAAAGAATGTTTCTGAAAAGTGCTTCTGGTGAAGGTACATTGACATCGCCATTTTCAAAAGCAGAACCACAAACGTTCCATCTG
>JAFSBS010000219.1 GCA_017437165.1 Clostridia bacterium | reverse complement strand
TTTGCACCGCCTGATTTAGTCCATTTAACAGTAATACCTGCTTTTGCATTCGCAATTGTTACTGTTGGCTCTGCTAAATAAAGTAAAGTATTACTTGCAGTATAAAGACTCATATTGTTGCCATTAACCGCTCTGACTGTGTAACGGTATGTTTTACCTGAAGCGGCAGTTTTATCTGTAAATGATTTAGTTGTAGAATTGGTTGTACCTAAATTAGTCCAATTGGACCATTTTTTAGTTGTTGCATTGTATTCCGAACGATAAATTGCATAACCCTGAGCTCCGGCAACTACATTCCAACTACCTTTAACGCCACCTTTAGCATTTGCGATTTTTACTGTTGGTGTTAACAAGTAAACTAATGTAGGGGTACCTTCATAAGCACTTGCAACTCCACCACTTGCTAAAGCTCTGACTGTGTATTTATAAATGCCTCCTGCTTTTACATTCTTATCAGCAAAAGATGTTACAGAAGCCTTCTGGTCGCTTAATTTACTCCAGCTTGACCACTTACCATTTACATATTCTGCACGGTAAATTCTGTAAGTTGAAGCACCATCGACTTTATTCCATTTAACAGTAAAGCCTGTTTTACTGATTGTTGCAGTTGTTTTTGGCATTGCTAAATATGAAATTGTTTTTGTACCGCTAAAATCACCTGTATTGTTAGGATTAACACCACGAACCTTGTAAGTATAGGTTTTACCTGAAGCTACTGTAGTATCAACAAAATTGAGTTTTTCAGATGTACCGATTTTTTCATATTTGCCACCATTAGTGCTACGATAAATTTCATACTCTGTTGCATTTTCTGACGCAGAGTAAGTAACCTCAACACCATTCTTTACAACTTCAGTACTTATTGTTTTAATAGCACCACAAGCACCTTTAACAAATGAAATTGACTCAACATAACCTGTATTCGCTAAAACAACTGTAACAGGTGTAATTTTATCTGTATAGTTAGAACTCCAATCTGCTGTTAAAACAAATTTACCATTTACATACTCTAACTTCTTGTTAGTTAAGATACCATCCCAGTAAGGCATAAAGTAAATTTTAATTTCTTTTGCAGGAGCATTATACATTGGTGATGTAGTAATATCAATCTTTGACGGGTCAAAATAATTTTCTAATAATTCCTTTGCTTCTTCTAAAGAAAGAATTGCAAACTTACCTTTTTCATCTTCACCATAATTCTCGTAGTCACGGTAATATTCCACTACAGTACACATTGTAAGTGCGTCATCTACCGCAGAGCCTGTAATAGTGCCATTGATACTATTAAAGTCGCGATTATAAAAATGCTTCGAGAAACCATCTGAATAAGTTGCTGCGATATTTGCAATATCACCTGCACAAATCATTATATCAATCCACTTGTTTGAAGCAAGTGTGTTACTCTTTAAACCGGTTTCTTCATCACCGAATATAACTGATATGTTTTGTAAAGAGGTCGCGTCATCATTTAATGTATAGTTAATTATAACATCAAAATTACCCTTGTCAGTACGAAGAAAAACACCTAACTGATTTTCTCCGCCACCCATCAAATCAAATGATTGTACAACACAACTAACCTTTGAGCCATCCTGCTTTACGAGCGAAACAACAAAATTATTGTCGCCACTGATTTCGACTGATTTATAATCATTTTTAACTACCTCAACAGAGAATTTGCAGGTAGCATTTTTGTAGTATGCAAAGCCTGTGTTATTTTTGCCAACAGTAAATCTGTTATCATATCTGTGGCAATCGAAATAAATATCGAAATCCGAACCATCAATTTCCTGGTATGGTCTTACACCTTTATAAGTTTTAGTGGTACCGTCTGAATATTTGATGGTAACTGTATATGTAATTGATGCACTGTGATAAGTATAAAATTCTTCGCCATCTTCATTACAATCAAAATAACCGCCAATATTTTCGACAAGCTTACCTTCCGGAACAACTGAAATTGAAGTAACAGTTTTCTCTGCTTTTTTTATATTAAATGTGTATTCACATTTAATATTGTTTAAATAAACAGTTGTTTTGTTTGTACCTACCTTAAATTGTGAATCACTGTTCTGATTATCAAGAATGTTAATGTCGAAGTCTGTATATCTTGTGATTTCTTCAAATGTATATGTTTTTGAAGTTCCATCTTTATAGTTTATTGTTACATCAGGACGGGTAGCATTTAAATCATACCAGAAAAACCATTCTCCATTTGAACCCTCTACACTGTAACCATCTGTGTATTGAACCAAATCTCTTGTAGGAGTTGCTTCAATATTTTTTATAGGGTCTTCAAGAATTTTAAATGAAAATGTTGTTTCTACACCATTGAAGCTTGCTGTACCCGTATGTGTACCCGGTTTAAGTGGATTTTTACTGCTTTGCTCAATATCAAAAACATATTCATAGCCACAATCATCTAATTCATCATAGCTATAAACCTTTACTGTACCATCTGTAAAGGTAACCTTAAATTCAGGCTGGAGGCTTTCACAATGGTAGTAAAAATATTCTCCGCCCTCATCTTCACCATTTATATAACCATCCTGATTTTCAACTAAATCTTTTGTTGCTTTTACCTCAACTTTTGAAACGATATTAGGAACAATTTCAAAAGTAAATTCGCCATCTATACCGTTTAATATAACAGTACCTGTATGAACTCCTGCTGTAAGTTGATTTTCATAAGACTGACCAAGGTCAATGCTGATACCGTCCTCAAAATATTCATAGAGGTCACTTAAACAGAAGGTCAAAGACTCTTTTGCTTCATCGTTATATTCTACTGTTACAAAGGTCTTTTCCCAATCTAATTCATACTCAAAGTATTCGCCTATATAATTATCTTCATCATCATATACTTCTGCCACATAACCTGATTTATTTTCTTCAAGTTTGTAACGAACATCTAAAGAAACGTACTTAATCGGGTTTGGAATAATTTCGAATGTATAGGTCGTTTCATGTCCTAAAAATCTTACAGTAATACTATTTTCACCTATAGAAAAAGGATTTTCTTCCTGGTTACATTCATAGCTTGGTTCTTCACCAAAAACTTCATAGCATTCATCCCATGTACAAGTTTTCGCTGGTGTACCATCATTATATTCTACTGTTATTTGTGGTTCTGTTGCAGAAATATTGTAATCAAAATATGAACCGGCTGCATCAGAGCACTCTATCCAACTCCCATCTTTTTCTTCCTGAATTGTTTTAGTTGGCACAACAGTAATTTTTTCAACAGGGTCAGGAATTATTGCAAATGTAAACCTCGCTTTAACACCTAAAACTTGAACGTCTGCAATATTATCTTCACCAAGTTTATATATTCCTAAAGGGTTAAAGTCGGTTAATTGCACACCATAGTCAAATTCTCCCCACACATCGTAAGGAATTGTTTTTGTATCACCATTTTTATAATTTACTGTCACAATTGGGGCTGTTTCAGCAACATAATAAAAGAAAGTTTTACCAACTACTACTTCGTTGCCGTTTTCATCTGTTTCTATTTTGTCTTCCCAGTAGCCATCTGCATTTTCTACTAAAGGTTTTGTTGCTACTGCAGAAATGCTTTCAATAGGGTTTGGTTCTATGGTAAAAGTATATTCTGCCATAACACCTTCGCTTTGTTGCGTTTCTTCGTTATAACCGTAAGTAAGACAAACTGTTTTTGTATGTGTTCCGGGCTTCAATTCTTTATCTCCAGCACCCTGCTCACACCAAATAGAGTCTGTAAAATAGTCCCAGTATTCGTCAAAAGTAATGTCTTTTGTAGAACCATCCGAAAAAGTAAGTGTCATATTTGGTAATGTGTCATTAAGATAATAGTAATTAAATGTTTCATCTTTTTCACCATCATATTCAATATGACAATTATAACCCTCAATAAGGTTTTTTGTGGCAGTCAAATCAACCTTTGTAATTGTAACTTCATCTGCCGCAAAAGCAGTCATAGGAACACTTGCAAGAACAATTAAAACTGCAAGTATTGAACACAAGACCTTTCGTTTCATCTTTATCATCTCCGCATTTAATTTTGGTAACCAATACCATGGTTTAATTATACATATTAGTGTTTAACATAGCAATGTACACATTTTCCAAAATTTCATAAAAACATTTATGCAATAATTTTTAAACACATCGAAAAAAGAAAAACTTTATCGTATGACATTCGAAAATCAAAACGATAAAGTTTTATCTATAATACAAAAACAGCAAATCAAGTTATTTTTCAGTTTTTTCTGTCAATTTAATTTTTTTACCGTTAAATGAAAACTCGTGATTTTCATTCCCATCTGTTTTTTCAGGGTAATCGGTTGTTAAAATCTGTGAACCGCAATTTTCTGCTTTTTCATAACGCTCATCGCTATATTCAGGATAAGCATCTGCACGCGTTCTTACTATCAAATTACATTCATCAATATTTTCTTGTTTTCTTTCATCTGCACGGCTCGGATCATTTTCTAAAATAAATGAAGTATATGTTTCATTTCTGTCGTCGTAGCGAAGCATTGGGAACATTTTTTGAGTCCTTATTGTTTCATCAAGTGCTATATAACTTTCGGTAACATCACAATCGTGAAGCAAAACTATGATTTTACCTTTTGCTTCTTTCAAACTAATCCAATCATCATTTTCACGCATCTCTTTAAACGAAGAGTAATTTCTCAACATATCATCCGGAGTTAAAAGCGAATCGCCTAATGTATCATCAATAATTTTATCGAGTTCTTTTGCGTATTCCAATGAAAATTTTTTCATTCCGTTTATTTCTATAACAAAGCTTTTCGGTTCAACAATTATAATTACAGGAATGTGATCAGGGTTATTGTCTGACCACATTTTTATTTCTTGTAAAGCTTTGGTAAAATCATAAGCACTTGAAGCGTTATCTACAATTGAATTATGGGTTACTTTGAACTCAATTTTATCATCCTTGTCGAGAGTTTCAATGTCAATTTCAACATTTCTTACACCGAGTTCTAATTGCTCTGTCAAAGTATCCATTTGAAAATCGAATGTATTAAGCCCTAATTTTTTTAGCGTTATAGTATCAATTATACTCATTAAAAAGCGAGTTTCAGGTGTTGCAAGTGTCTGATAACTGTTGTGAGTACCTAAAATTTTGATTTCATTAAGTTTTACACCATCTTCTATTGCTTTTTCCAAATCAAAATCCGCTAAATCGCTTTCTTTTTTAGGGATGTAATTTTTATAATATTCTGTTTCTAAATATTCAAGATGCTCTTCTTGAAATTTAATGTTATCTTCTATAACGTTTACGTTAGAAACAACTGCAACAATAAAAATGCTAAGAAGCACCAAAAAAAGACCCGCAAATAATGATAACAACGAGATAATTATTCTTTTAAAACTTTTCATATAATCACCTTATTTGTCCTTAACTCTTTTTAATCCTGTAAACCTTTCCCCGAATGAATTTGCCCAGGCCTCACAATAGAGTTTATAGTACGAAACATTATTTTTCTCTCTGTACTTCTGGAAGCAATTACACCAGATTACAGACGGAATTGCAACAACTATGTAGTAAAGCGGACCTAAAAGAAGACATTGCCAGGTATGACCATACTCGTGAATCCTCACGTTATAAATCCACTCTTTTTTTTCTTTCTCATCACGGACAAATATAAAAAGTCCCATTGAAAGACCGCCCGCATTCCAAGGCAGATACACAATATTTGAAAAGCCGAATTTACTGTGTGGGCGTTTTAAAACTTTAGTGCAGATTAAATATGCAATACCCCCAACAATGTTTACAGGAAGCCCCCATGTCCATTGAACAATATAAAACAAAATGGTTTGTAATTTACTGTATTTTCGTGCCGGTGTATTTACTGTAATATCTATTTTTTCCATTACCCTGCCTCCGAAATAAGTTCTTTTAGTTCTTTCTCTTGCTCTATAAGAATTAAATAATTTCCATTTTCATCTTTGTCTAAAGTATGAATTTCTGTGTCACTCTCGTAAGTGCCAAGCCAGGTGTTTTCTAATTTATAACCCGAAAGAAGCTCACAACGTTCTCTTTCATATTCAGAAAGTGTAACTGTGCCGTATTTATGCTTTGTTGCAATAGCGGCTCTTATCATTGTGTGGTCATCTTTTGTCATTTTAAAACGCTTTAATAACAAGTAGGCAATTATAGCACTGATTGCGGGAAGAATTGAAACGCATATTCTTATACCCCACAAAGCAGTTTCTGTCTGCTCAATGTAAACACCTTCGTTACCTGTAACAAGTCCGAATGCATTTAAAAGAGTACCAACTAAAAATGTCATAACACCTCCGGTAACTTGTTTCACCATAGTATTAAATGTACCGATAACACCTTCACGGCGTCTGCCGGTTATGAGTTCATCAACATCAGTTAAATCAGGTAAAACATTATTACCAACAAAACCTAACCCACTCATACCGAATGGGTAAAGCACTGCACCGCCTAAAATCATAAGAACAAGTATAAGAGTTACACTACCACCCGGTGTAGCAGGTTTTACAAAAAGCGCAATAAGTAACCCTATAATCATAAACGGAGTAACAACTGCACCACATTTACTTTTACCCTTTTTCATAGTAAGTGCGTAGTTAAGCGGGAAGGCAAGTGTTTCAAATACACCCGCAAACGCATTGAATGTCGGGTAATATTTATAAAGATTTGCAAGATAAGTTATGTAATAAACATTGGTTGTTGAAAAGAAACTACGAGCCATCTGCCAGAAAAATGACATCGCAAAATAATCGCGGAACGATTTATTTCTGAACACTTGAATATATTCATTTATTGCAAATTTTATATCAAGCGGGGGTAACTCTTCATCCAATGAACTTGGTTCTTTACAAGTTTTAAATGTAGCAAATATTGAACACGCATAAACAATTGCAAGTACAATACCTGTCAATAAAAACGGCATTTTGGAATCTTTTGAAAGACCGTCTGATGAACCGAATATTGACAAGAAAATTAAAAGAATAATATAAGATGGTACCATACCAACAGAGTTAAAAATATAACTTACAGAGGTATATTGTGTTCTTTTGTTATATTCCGGTGCTAATGTCGGTAACATTGCGGTATGCGGAACATCTACCATTGTGTAAGCAGTTTTATAAAGAATGTACGCAAATGCATAATAACAAACTGCAATAGTCGGATGCTCTTTACCATCAATACCAAAAGAGTTCCAGAGCATTATGTAAGACACAACAAGAGGTGGTATGCTCAAAAGTAAATATCTTCTGTGCCTTCCGTATTTTGAACGCGTTCTGTCAGTAATAAGCCCCATGATAGGGTCATTTATACCATCCCAGACAGTTGCAATCATCATAATAAATGTAGCGTATTTTAATTCCATTCCGACAACATTCGTTAAGAATATTGTGAAATACATACTTATAATGTAGCCTCCGCCACCCATAAAAATGTTGGCAAAGCAATACTGAATCATAGGCCATACAGTTTCTTTAAAAGTACCCTCGATTCCTATTGCTTGTTTTATTTTTTCACCCATAATTAAATTTCTCTCTTATTTATAATTTTTTAAATAATGCCTATAAAATACAACGCAATTTGCTATTGAACTCAATGACATATTTTCATTTTCGCTATGTACTGATGCAAATTGTTGGTCATTCATTTCTATCGGTGCAAAACGAATTACACAATCACATATTCCCGAGAGATGTCTTGCGTCTGTACCTGCAGGTAAAATATATGGTGCAGGAATAACATCGGGGAAAATATCATTTATACATTTTTTTGTAAAGTCAAATGCTTTATGATTTAACTTTGCTGGTTTAAAATACTCGTTATTTTCTGCAGGGACTAATTCTATATCATATTTTTTTGCTATTCTTTCTATTTTCTTTAAATCTTCTTCTAAATCCTTGTCATTTACGCATCTTATAAATGCTTTTGAATGACAATATTTTTCTTCTTTATTTGTACTTATTTCATTAAATGAACAGGTTGTACCAACCATTGAACCTGCCTGTGCATTTAATTTTGGCATAACCGTTTTTAAAAGACCACCAAAACACCAGAGATTTGAAAAAAGAATTGTCATAATAAATGGTGTGTAAGGACAAAGATGTGTAAACATTGATTTTACTTCGGGGTAAAGTCTTTTTATAAAAATATTTTTAGTATTTACTTCTGTAATAAATGCAGACATTCTTGCAACCGGAGTGTTACTGTTTGCCGCAAGACCTTTGTGACCACTACCATCTTTTGCATAGCAATTAAGGGTATATCTGCCCTTTTCGTGAACTGCCATCATTGCACAATTTGTCTTAATACCAGGTAATGGTGGCGAAATAATAGCACCACCCTCGTCAAGAACAGTTTCAAAGGTTATGTTGTTTTCTTTAAAATATTTAAGTGCTTCGGGAATACCGTCACCGCCGATTTCTTCGTTGTGTGAAGAGCCCAAATAAACATTACATTCAGGAATAAAGCCCTCGCTTAACAATTCTTCAAGTGCCTGAAATTCTGCAAAAAGTGGTGTTTTTGTGTCAACTGTACCACGTCCCCATAAAGCACCGTCATAAATCTCGCCACAAAAACCAGGGTGACTCCACTCGCCTGTTGCCGCTACAACATCGTGGTGGCTCATTATCATTATATTTCTGTTTTCGTCTTTGCCTTTTATTTTATAAACCCAGCAATCATCAGAAAAAGTCATTTTTTCTGCTCTTTCGTGTACTGTCGGGAATAATTTTTCTACTACCCCGCGAAGCTTTTTAAATTCTGTATCATCATAACCTTCACTATCGGATACAGTTTCGCACCTTATCATTTCACCGAGTTTCAAGGCATATTCTTTTTGTTCTTCTTCTGTTTTATGTACTTTTCTTTCTGTCAGTTTTCGTGCAGTAAATTTCACTTTTAATGCATTAAAAATTAAAATCATTATAAAAAACACAAACAGAATAAGTAAACAAATAAAAACTTCTTTCATTTTATCACCACTAAAATAGTACTCAAAAATTATTTGAATTCAAAAAGACTTAAAATAAAACTTATGTGTTCATCACTTATTTGTTCTTTAAATGTAAACTTTATTAAATCGCCATCTTTTTCATAATAGCAATATCTTGTTTTGAACTCATCGTACCACGATTCGTCAAAATAAAATACCATTTTTCCGTCACCAAGAATACACTTTTCTAACTCGGTGAATTTTATTACAACACTCGCATCACCTAAAGTTGCCTTGTAATCTTCTGTGGCAGTTATATCTGAAATAAATGCGACAGAAAAATTTCTACTTGCATTTTCTAACCATAATTCACTTTGCGAGTGTTTAGTTAAAATAGCATCTGAAACCCAGAAACGAACTTCACTCGAGTACACTTCGTCAGTATATAAAACCTGTTTATCGTAAGTAATTTCAAGTGGCTCCTGATTATTGCGTGAAGAAATTGTTACTGTCTCTGTATTTTGTTTTGTTTCTGTAATGTTTTCTGTTGGTGAATTTGGTTTATTATCACCATTTGAGCAAGATGAGAAAACACAGACTGATATAATAATAACTAATAAAAATGAAAGTATTTTTTTCATAAGAACAACTCCCCAAATTAAATATAATTTATTGTAACACAAACTTATAAAAATGTGAATATATTATAATTGACTTATACTAAAAATTTGGATATAATAAAACCAAATAAGAAAGGAGTGATAGCATGTGCAATAAAAATGAGGCAATTAGCATTTTAAGTGAAGTTTACAACTTGTGCAACCCTATTTTCAATAACATGATAAACCAGGCATTTTTGTATGGTTCTTATGCCCGTGGCGACTATCACCCTGAATCGGATGTCGATATTTTACTTGCAGTCGATATTCCTGCCGAAGAAATTTCAAAACACAGGAATTCTGTGGCAAAAGTAACAAGTGATTTAAGCCTGAAACACGATGTAACAGTATCTGTAACAGTAAAATCACTTGACCATTTTTTAAGATTTGCAGAAGTACAGCCATTTTATAAAAATATTATAGAAGAAGGTGTTCAATATGCAAGTTGATGATAAAAAAGCTCTTTCTGATGCGAGATTTGACCATGCAAAAGAATGTCTTGACGCTGCTAAAAGTTTACTGTCTTCATCTAATTACAAAAGCTCTGCTAATCGTTCATATTATGCAATATTTCACGCAATAAGAGCAGTGCTTGCCTTTGATGGAATTGATATGAAACATCATAGTGGAGTGATTTCTGAATTTCGCAAATTATATATAAAAACCAATATTTTTGATGTAAGACTTTCACACATTATTTCTGTTCTTTTTGATATTCGCACAGAAAGTGATTACGATGATTTCTTT
>JAFSBS010000218.1 GCA_017437165.1 Clostridia bacterium | reverse complement strand
GTAGAGCGCATCCTTGGTAAGGATGAGGTCACCGGTTCGATTCCGGTTAGTAGCTCCAAAAAATCCGTACACGCAAGTGTGCGGATTTTTTACTTATTCACTATTACTTCTTCACTATTAACTTAAAAAAAGGACACTCTCAATAGAGTGTCCTTTTTTCAAGTTATAAATCATTCAAGAATCTTTGTACTGAGTGCTGCGCCCTTATTTTCTTTAGATGTTTTCTTAAGCACACCGATTGCGCCTAAAATTGCGAAAAGTGAACCCATTGCTAAATCCACACAGAAACCTGATACAAATTCTGCATTTTCAGGGTCCTGGAAAACATAAATAAATGCAAAAATTGAATCTATCAATGAATATTGCCATTCTATCATAATATAAGCAACATCGCCTGCAACCTGACCGAAAACTGCACCTAAAAGTGTAGCAATTAAAATGATTGGCATTTTTGCTTTACAAACTTTACCACCCAATTTCTCATAACCTTTAACTGCAAGGAAACCTATAAGAGCACCTATAATCGCAAAGAAATAACCAATATAATAAGCAACTGCCCAAACAACACCACCAAGAAGCGCACCTAAAACTGCACCTAAAATGCCTTTACCAAGGTTCTTTTCTTCTGTTTCGTGTCTCGCCTGTTCTACATTTGCCCTTTCCATTAAGGAACCGGCACAACCTTCATGCACTCTGTGAGCCATACCATTGATAAGTACAATTTTACTTGCATCTGTTGGTTCAATCTGATTACCGCAAGCAGTACAGAAACCGTCTGCTAAAACACCGGTTTCTCTGAAGAAATTCGGCAAGAAATCAAGAAACTCTCTTATTTTCTTCATAGTACCTATAGTATCTGTAACTTCGATTATAACGCCTTCACGCAAAATACTGAAGTTTGCAATTCTGTATTCTTTTTTAGCACCCGGTGTCTGAAGAAATTCTGTTACTTTTCTTGCGCATTCATCTGTAAATGCACCTGAAACAGAAATTTCCTTAATACCGTAACCCTCTTTTAGTGTTACCATATAACCACCAATAACACCATAAGCTACACCATCAGAAATTTTCAAACCCTTTTCTTCAGCGTAGTCTTTCAAACCTTTTGCTACCATTTAATTAAACCCCTTTTCTAATAGAATAGAAAGAATATAACATAAACCACCGCAAAAAGCAACATTTTTCTCACAATTCCGCAAAAATGTTGACCAAATCGAGTTTTATAAGTATAATATTCAAAGAACTCAAAGGGGGCTATAAAATGAATTTTGAACAAGCAAAACGAAAAGTTTATAACATAATAGGCAAAGCAATCAACAGTATTGCACAAAATGAAGCAAGAAACACAAGTGACATACCCAAAACTGTTACAGATGGCGCACCTGAACTCATTCAAAAAGCAGGAATCGAAGGTTCTGTACTTTTAAGAAATGATGATGTCTTACCATTCAAAAAAACTGATAAAATTTCAGTTTTTGGCAGATGTCAGTACGACTGGTTTTACGTTGGTTACGGTTCAGGCGGCGATGTTATAAAACCATATACAGTAAGTTTAATTGAAGGACTCGAAAACTTACACGCAAACCTAAACGAACCTTTAAAAGAAAAATATAAAGAATGGTGTCATAAAAATCCACCGGACCACGGCTTCTGGGGACATTGGCCACACTACTATAACGAAATGCCAATAACTGAAGATGATATTAAAAACTTCAGCAACGATTCAGAATGTGCCGTTGTTATAATTGGGCGTTCTGCGGGTGAAGACCGTGAAAACTATCTGAAAGAAGGTAGTTACTTACTTACAGAGGACGAAAAAAATCTTATAAACAACGTAACAAAGCACTTTAAAAAGACTGCTATTTTACTTAACACAGGTAACATTATAAGTCTTTACGACATCAATTTAATTGATAGTGATTTAGCAATTCTTATGTGTTGGCAAGGTGGTATGGAAAGCGGTAATTCAGTTGCAAAAATGCTTTTAGGAGAAGAGTCCCCGAGTGGTAAATTAACTGACACTATCGCTTATAACTATGAAGATTATCCCTGTAGTGAAAATTTCGGTTACAAGGAATATACTAACTATGTAGAAGATATTTTTGTCGGCTACCGTTATTTTGAAACTTTCCACAAAGAAAAAGTTTTATATCCTTTCGGTTTTGGTCTTACTTACACAACATTCAAACAAGAGTTTTTAAATGCCGAATTAGTTGATGATGAAATTACTCTGCAAATAAAAGTTACAAATACAGGTACTTTCAAATGCAAAGATGTTGTACAGGTTTATGTTAATGCACCACAAGGTAAATTAGGCAAAGCAGAAAAAATTCTGGTTGGATTTGCTAAAACAAAACAATTATCACCAAATGAAAGCGATACTGTAACAATTAAATTCCCTCTTTACTACTGCGCTTCTTATGATGATAGCGGTAAAACAGGTAATAAGTCGTGTTATGTGTTAGAAAGCGGAATTTACAATCTTTTTGTGGGTGACAATGTTCGTGATGCTGTAAACGTTTGGAACTTTACACTCAAAAACCTTAAGATTATCAACACTTTAAGTGAAGTCTGCGCGCCTAAAAATAAATTTCAGAGAATGGTTGCTACAACAAATGGTAATGGTGAACTCACTGAAGATTTTGAAAACGCACCACTCGCTACAACAAATTTACGAGATATCATACTAAAAAAACTGCCTGAAGAAATCCCTTGCACAGGTGACAAAGGTATAAAATTAACTGATGTTAAATCAGGCAAAAACACTCTTGATGAATTTATTGCACAACTCAATACAACCGAATTAGAAGCAATTTCACGTGGACATTACACTATGGATAGT
>JAFSBS010000025.1 GCA_017437165.1 Clostridia bacterium | reverse complement strand
GTTGAAGTTCCTATGGGTACTACACTTCGTGAAATCATTGAAGATATCGGTGGCGGTATTCCAAATGGTAAAAAATTCAAGGCTGCACAAACAGGTGGTCCTTCAGGCGGATGTCTTCCTGCAGATTTACTTGATATTGAAATCGACTATGACAACCTTGTTGCTAAAGGTGCAATGATGGGTTCAGGTGGTCTTATCGTTATGGACGAAGACGACTGTATGGTTGATATTGCAAAATTCTTCCTTGAATTTACTGTTGATGAATCTTGTGGTAAATGTACACCTTGCCGTGTTGGTACAAGAAGACTTCTTGAAATTCTTGAAAAAATCACAAGCGGTAAAGGTACTTTAGAAGACCTTGACAGAATGGAAAAACTTTGTAACTATATCAAAGAAAACTCACTCTGTGGTCTCGGTCAGACAGCTCCAAACCCTGTTCTTTCTACATATCAACGCTTTAAAGATGAGTACATTGCTCACGTTGTTGACAAGAAATGTCCTGCAGGTGTTTGTAAAGACCTCGTTTCATTCTCAATTGATAAAGATAAGTGTATCGGTTGCGGTATCTGTGCTAAAAACTGCCCTGTTGAAGCAATTACAAGAACAGATTACATCGCGCCGGGTCATAAACTTGCATCATTCACAATTGACACAGATAAGTGCGTAAAATGTGGTGTATGTATAGGTAATTGTAAGCCAAAGGCTATAAATAAATAAGGAGGAACTGATAATGGAAAATTTAGTTAATATTAAAATCAATGGCTTCGACTATCAAGTTCCTGCAGGAAGTACAATTCTCGAAGCTGCACATAGTGCAGGTATTGAAATTCCTACACTCTGCTACCTTAAAGATATAAATGCTATTGGTGCTTGTCGTATTTGTGTAGTTGAAGTTAAAGGTGCAAGAAGCCTTGTTGCATCTTGCGTATTCCCTGTAAATGAGGGTATGGAAATCTTCACAAACACACCAAAAGTAATTGAATCAAGAAAAACAACTCTTGAACTTATCCTTTCAACACACAAAAAAGAATGTCTTTCTTGTGTAAGAAGTGGTAACTGCGAGCTTCAACAACTTTGTAAAGATTACGGTATTGAAGACGCAAATAAATATGATGGTGCTTTCATCAACTATGCAATTGATGATTCTGCAACTCATATGTATCGTGATAACGAGAAGTGTATTCTCTGTCGTCGTTGTGTTGCTGCTTGCGAAAAACTTCAGGGTATTTCTGTAATCGGTGCAAATGCTCGTGGTTTTGATACTCACATCGGTTCAGCATTCGAATACAACCTTAATGATGTCGCTTGCGTATCTTGCGGTCAGTGTATCACCGCTTGTCCTACGGGTGCTCTTTCTGAAAGAGATGATACTCAGAAAGTATTTGATGCAATCAACGACCCTTCAAAACACGTCATTGTTCAGACTGCTCCTGCAGTTCGTGTTGCACTTGGTGAAGAATTCGGCAAGGAAATGGGTACAATCGTTACAGGTAAAATGGTTGCAGCTCTTAAAATGCTCGGCTTTGATAAAGTATTTGATACAAACTTTACTGCTGACCTTACAATTATGGAAGAAGCAACAGAATTCCTTGAGAGATTTGAAAAGAAAGAGAATCTTCCTTTAATCACATCTTGCTCACCGGGCTGGATTAAATTCTGTGAACACTATTACCCGGAATTTATTCCTAACCTTTCATCTTGTAAATCACCACAAGGTATGTTCGGTTCAGTTGCAAAAACATTCTATGCAGAAAAAATGGGTATTGACCCTAAAGATATTTATGTTGTATCTGTTATGCCTTGTACTGCAAAGAAATTTGAAGCAGAAAGACTTGACCACACAGCAGTTAAAGGTCTCGCTGATATTGATGCTTCAATCACAGTAAGAGAGCTTGCAAGAATGATTAAAAAAGCAGGTATTAACTTCAACAATATTCCTGATGCAGAATTTGATGCACCATTCGGACTCGGTTCAGGTGCAGGTACAATCTTCGGTGCAACAGGTGGCGTTATGGAAGCGGCTCTTCGTACTGCTTACGAAGTTGTTACAAATAAAGAACTTCCTGACTTTGATGCATTTAAAGATGTTCGTGGTGTTGAAGGTGTTAAAGAAGCAACTTATAACCTTGACGGTGCAGAAATCAATGTTGCAGTTTGCTCAGGTCTTGCAAATGCAAAAACAGTTCTTGATATGGTTAAATCAGGCGAAAAGAAATATGACTTCATCGAAGTTATGGCTTGTCCCGGTGGTTGCGTAAATGGTGGCGGTCAACCAATTGTTCCGGCATCAGTTAAGAACTTTACAGATGTAAGAGCAGCTCGTGCAGCAGGTCTTTATAATGACGACAAAAACCTTAAAATCAGAAAATCACACGAAAATCCTGATGTTAAGGCTGTTTACGATGAATATTTCGGCAAACCTGGTAGCCATAAGGCACACGATATTCTTCATACAGGTTATACTGAAAGAGCAAAATACTAAAAAACATCTCGCTCGTGGAAACACGAGCGAGTTTTTGTTTCTTAATATTTGTTTTTCTCTTGAAATGTACAATATAAAGTGGTAAAATAAAAATGGTTTGTTCCAAAATTTTCAAAAATAAAGGAGAAAATTATGAAAAAGGTATTGAGTATAGTATTAGCCCTTACCCTTGTAATTGGTGTGTTTGTAAGCGCATCTTTAATTGCGGGTGCAAACGATACTGAAAATTTAACTTACACCCTTAATGATGAAGGTACAGGGTATATCGTTAGTGGTTGTAAAACTGATGCAGTAGGTGATATTGTAATTCCTGCTACATATAGACCGGAAATCGTTGCTGAACCTGTGTTATATAACGAGGGTGAAACAGAACCTGCCGGAGATGAAATCATTACTGAAGAATCTACAACAGAAAAGGTAGAAGAACCTTCAAGTGAAGAAGAGTCAACTACAGAAAAAGTGGAAGAACCTTCAAGCGAAGTTGAATCAACTACAGAAAAGGTAGAAGAACCTTCAAGTGAAGAAGAGTCAACAACAGAAAAAGCAGAAGAACCTTCAAGTGAAGTTGAATCAACCACTGAAAAGGTAGAAGAAACAAAATACGATATCGTAATTGATGATAAAATTCAAAATGGTTCAGTTGCAACAGATAAATTCTCTGCAGTAAAAGGCGATGAAGTTACTTTAGTTATCACTCCTGCAGAAGACTATATTTTAAGAGAATTAGTTGTAACTGACGAAAAAGGTGAGAAAATTACTGTAACAAATAATAAATTTACAATGCCTGAAGGTAATGTAAATGTTACAGCGACATTTATTCCTGCAGAATTACCGGTTGTTGCAATTGCTGATGAAGCATTTAAAAATTGTGGTAAAATTACATCTGTAACAATTCCTGCAAGTGTTATTTCAATTGGTAAAAATGCTTTTGTAGGTTGTAAAGAGCTTGTTGAATTTAAAGTTGACGGTGCAAATAAAAACTTCAAATCTTATGATGATGGAGTTATCTATAATTCAGAAGTAGATACAATTGTTGCATTTCCGATTGCTTTTGAAGGCAAAACTTATGCAATGCCTGAAACAGTAAAAAATATTGCAGAGGGTGCATTCCCGGGTTCTGCATTAAAGAATGTTAAATATGTATTTACATTACAAAAAGAATTAAAGATTGCAGAAAACAATGAAGCTCTCAATTTAAAAGGCGTTCTTCATCTTGGAATGAAAGACCATACAAAAGATGAGGGAACTAAAACACCATCAGATTGTAAATTCAATGGTCAGATACTTTATAAATGTACTGTTTGCGAATTGGAAATGGATACAGTAATACTTCCGCTTGACCCTGAAAATCATACAGTTGGCGAATGGGAAGTAAAAGAAGAAGCAACTTGTGAAAAAGCAGGTACAGAAGTAAAAAAATGTACTCTTTGCGAAAAAGAACTTGAAACAAGAGAAATTGAAATACTTGCTCATACAATAGAAGAATGGGAAACAGTTCTTGAACCAACTTGTATTGAAAAAGGTTCTAAAAAAGGTGTTTGTACAGTTTGTGAAACTGAAGTGACAGAAGAACTTGCAGTACTCGAACATACACACCAAAAACTTGGTGAAGAAGAAGCAACTTGCGAAAAAGCAGGTTACACAGGTGATACATATTGTAACGATTGTAAAAAAATCGTAGTATCAGGTGAAGAAATTCCGGCTTTACCACACACAGTAGAAGAATGGGAAGTAACAAAAGCCCCAACTTGCCTTGAAGTCGGTGAAAAAACCGGTGTTTGTACAGTTTGTGAAAACGAAGTAAAAGAAGATGTTGAAGCAATTAACCATAAAAATGCTTCAATTGTAGGTGCGAAAGAATCAACTTGTGAAGAAGAAGGCTACACAGGCGATAAAGTTTGTCCTGATTGTGAAGAAATACTCGAGACAGGCGAAACTATCGACAAATTAGGTCATAATGTAGAAGAATGGGATACAGAAACAAATAAACCAACTTGTACAGAAAAAGGTTCAAAAAGCGGTATTTGTACAAGATGTGAGGAAACAGTAACAGAAGAAGTTGCTGCACTTGACCACGCAGGTGCTTACCTCAAAGATGCAAAAGACCCGACTTGCGTAGAAGACGGTTACACAGGTGATATGTTCTGTCCACTTTGTGAAACAGTTCTCACCGAGGGCGAAGTAATTGATAAATTAGGTCACAATGTAGAAGAATGGGAAACTGTAACAGAAGCAACTTGTACAGAAGCAGGTGAAAAGACAGGTAAATGTACAGTTTGTGAAGAAAATGTTACAGATGTAATTCCTGCTACAAATCACCCTGAATCACGTAGAGTAAATTCTAAAGACGCAACTTGTACAGAAGCAGGTCACACAGGCTACTTATATTGCCCTGATTGTAAGAAAATTCTTGATAAGGGCGAAGAAATTCCTGCTTTACCACACACAGTAGAAGAATGGGAAGTAACAACTCCTGCAACTTGTACAGAAGAAGGTGTGAAAACCGGTAAATGTACAGTCTGCGGTAAAGAAGACGTTACTGCAGTAGTAGAAAAAATAGCACATACAGAAGCAGATGGTGAAGTTATTACACAACCAACTTGCTTTGTAGTAGGTGAAAGAAAAGTAGTTTGTTCAGTTTGTGGTGAAAATTTGGGAACAAAAGAAATTCCGGCAACAAATCACGCAAATTATGAACTTCTTGATGCTAAAGAAGCAACTTGTACAGAAGAAGGCTATACAGGCGACAAACTCTGTCTTGACTGTATCGAAATCGTTGAAGTCGGTGAAGTTATCCCTGCAAAAGGTCACACCGAAAGTGAATGGATAACAGAAAAATATGCAACTTGTACAGAAACAGGTACAAAATATACAGAGTGTACTGTATGTGAAGAAAAAATTAAAGAAGATTTAATTCCTGCAACAGGGCACAATTTTGTTAATAATGTATGTAAAAATGAAGGTTGTGCTATACAAGAATTTGATTTCCATGAAATTGAAGGTTCAGCAATAATTATTGGTTATAATGGTACCGGTTCAGTTGTAACCATTCCTGAAAAAACAAATAATGGAGCAGCAGTAAAAGCTATCAGAAATTATGCATTTAAAGATGCTACATTCTCAACAGTAATTATTCCATCAACAGTTACTATGATAGGTTCAGAAGCATTTATTAGTTGTGAAAACCTCAAATATGTAAGAATTCCTGATACCGTTACAACCAGTATAGGTGATTATGCCTTTGGTTACGATGTTACAATTGCAGAGGGTGCCGAAGGTGAAGAACCAACAAAAACTTATACAAAATACGAAGATTTTGTAATTTACGGTAACTCAGGTTATGCGGCAAGTTATGCTGAAACAAATGGCTTTACTTATATTGATATTGACGGTGTTTACACAGTAAATGAAGAAAAAGCAACTGCTGTAAAAGACTATGTAGTAGTTGAAGATAATGAAGACGGTGTAGCAGATGTTGTTACATTAAATGGTAACTATACTGCAACAGTTGAAGCAAGTTATGTTTATCAGGATGTTGTACTTTATGGTACAGGTTCAGTTATTACTGTTTACGATGAAAATAACAACATAATTGACAGACGCACAGTAGTTGTTCGTGGCGATGTCAATGGTGATGGTGTTTGTGACGTTCTTGACTGTATGATAGTACAACTTGACGCAACTGAAAATATTTCTCTCGAAAATGCATATTTAGTTGCGGGTGACTTTGACGGAATGAATGGTATTACAGACGAAGACTATTCTGCGGTTGTAAATGCTGCAAAATCACGTTACGAAAGCTCTGTACCTCCTGTTGACGAAACAGAACCGGAAGTTACAGAACCGGAAGTTACAGAACCGGAAGTAACAGAACCGGAAGTAACAGAACCGGAAGTAACAGAGCCTGAAACAACAGAACCTGAAACAACAGAACCTGAAACAACAGAGCCTGAAGAAAACGAATAATGAATAAAAAAAGAACTGTAAAAAAACGCAAGTTTTTTTACAGTTCCTTTTTCAGGGAATATGGAAAAAAGATGCAGAATGGACAAAGTGAGCAAAATCAAGGCTTTAGACTTGCCCGAAGGCGTACAAGGGTACGTCGAGTGGCGAAGTTTGTTCGTAGTATAAAACATAATTTTCATCAATTTTAAAAGGGTTCTATAGGCTTATTAAACCTACAGAACCCCTTATTGTTTATTGAAAATTATTGTTATTATAGTTGCTTAATTCATCCTGAATTTGTTTTGATTGCTGAGTATCAAAAATAGATTGAATAGGGGAGTTAAGTTGTTCTTGTTGTTTTTTCTTTTGATTTTTATTCGTTATTATAATTACAACGATAATCGCAACAATGAACACAGCAAAGATAGCGATGGATATTATACTGCCGGAATCTTCTTCAGGGGATGTGCTATCAGTTGC
>JAFSBS010000217.1 GCA_017437165.1 Clostridia bacterium | reverse complement strand
TAAAATTATACCGAATCTGTCTCTCATTGGTGCAGAGAGCTGACCAGCTCTTGTTGTTGCACCAATAAGTGTAAAGCGTTTCAAATCAAGTCTTATTGAACGAGCAGAAGGACCTTTACCAATGATGATATCTAACGCGAAATCTTCCATAGCGGGATAAAGTACTTCTTCAATACTTCTTGAAAGACGATGAATTTCATCAATAAAAAGAACATCACCATCATTAAGACTTGTCAAGAGAGCAGCTAAATCTCCGGGTTTTTCTATAGCAGGACCTGAAGTTACTCTTATCTGAACGCCCATTTCGTTTGCAATAATTCCTGCTAAAGTTGTTTTACCGAGTCCCGGTGGGCCGTAAAGAAGAACATGGTCTAACGGTTCTTTTCTGTTTTTAGCCGCCTCAATATAAATTTTTAAATTTTCTTTTACCTTTTCCTGACCAACATATTCATCTAATGCGTGTGGTCTTAAAGAGGTTTCTATATCATTATCATTCCCTGTGAATTCGGGAGTAATAATTCTTTCTTCATCTGCAACAAAAAAATCGTTCATTTTTTCACCTTTGATTTATTAAAATCTTAAAGTCATATTTTTGAGAGCACCCTTAATAAGCTCTTCAACAGAAAGTGACTGATCAAGTTTACTTATAGCAACCGATGCTTCTGTTTGTGAATAACCAAGAGCAGTTAAAGCTGCAATTGCTTCGCTCGTATTGTTTTTTGAACCAACTTGTGATACCGCACTTGAAAGAGTACTACTTTCTTCACTTATAAAACTTACATTTGAGATTTTGTCTTTAAGCTCGAGAACAATTCTCTGTGCAAGTTTAGGGCCAACACCATTTGCCTGCGTAATTGCTTTGGTGTCGCCTGACGCTACCGCAACTGCAAAAGAATCCGGTGTAAGTTCAGAAAGAATTGCAAGTGCCGCCTTCGGACCTACACCCGAAACACCTAAAAGCAATTTGAAAGCATCTAACTCTTCATTTGTATAAAAACCGAACAAATCAAGAGAATCTTCACGGACATTGAGGTAAGTAAAAAGAGTTTCCTCACTATTTCCTGATGCATTTATTTTTGCAAGTGTTGAGCGGGTTGTGAAGCATTTAAAACCAACGCTACCACACAGAATTGCAACAGATTGTTCGTCCTTGTAAATTATTTTACCTGTTAAACTATAAAACATTTTTAAAAACTCCCATTCATAATAAGTGAACCACTTGAATGACCATGACAAATAGCAAGCGCCAATGCATCAGCAGCATCATCAGGTTTCGGAATGTGGTCTAAATGTAAAAACATTTTTGTCATTTCCTGTACCTGATTTTTTTCTGCTCTACCGTAACCTACCATACTTTGTTTTACCTGCAATGGTGTATATTCAAAAATAGGAATACCTTTATTTTGTACTGCTAAAACTATAACGCCTCTTGCCTGTGCTACATCAATTGCAGTTTTTTGGTTTGTATTAAAGTAAAGCCGTTCTATACTTACTGCATCTGGTTTAAATTTTTCTAACAATTCAGTAAGATCATCATAAATCTTTTTAAGTCGTTCATTAAATGGCATATCTTTATCAGTAGTAACTGCACCATATCCTAAAAGACGAAAATCATTTTTTTCGTAACGTACAATACCACAACCAACTATTGCATAACCCGGGTCAATACCAAAAATCACCACTGATTTCACCCCATTCAACAAAAAGCAATATTCTTCGATTTTACAATCGTTTAATTATAACACATATTACATTATAATGCAAGTTTTTGACTTAATTTTAACATATTGATTTTTGTTGTTTCTGTGATATAATTTTAGTGGTGGTTTTATGTATATTTGTAATGATTGCCCGAGAAATTGTGGTATTGACAGAATTAAAGAAAAAGGCTTTTGCAACATGGGATTAGAACCTAAAATTGCAAGGGCATCTATTCATTTATGGGAAGAACCACCTATAAGTTCAGGTAATGGTAGCGGAACTGTATTTTTCAGTGGTTGTAACTTAAAATGCGAGTTTTGTCAGAATAAAGAAATAAGCAAAAAACAATTTGGCGAAACTGTTTCTGTTGAGCGATTGAAAGAAATTTACAAAGAGCTTATCGAACAAGGGGTAAACAACATCAATCTTGTAACCCCTACCCACTTTTTAGATGCAGTTTTAAAATCACTTGATGAACCTTTAAGCGTACCGGTTGTTTACAACTGCGGCGGATACGAAAATATTGAGTCTTTAAAAAAATTAGAAGACAAAATCAATATATACATTCCCGATTTAAAATATGCCGACGACAACTTGGCTTTTAACTATTCTTGCGCAAAAAATTATTTTGAGACTACAACAAAAGCGATTAAAGAGATGTTCAGACAAGTCGGCAGATATAAAATTAGCGACACAGGAATTATGCAAAGCGGTGTTATAATCCGCCATCTTGTTCTCCCCGGTCAGCTTGAAAACTCAAAAAGAGTTATTGATTGGGTAAGAGAGAATTTTGATGACGGTGATGTTCTTTTTAGTCTTATGAGTCAATACACACCGAATGGTGACTGTAAAAAAGATGAACTTCACAGACGACTTACACAAGAAGAATATGACGAAATCGCAGATTATTTATACTAGTCCGGCATTGAAGATGGGTTTATGCAAGAACTTTCTTCGGCAAAGGAAGAATATACGCCAAACTTTGATTTGACAGGAGTTAAATCAAAGTAGTTGCAAGTGACGAGTAGGCAAACAGCAAGTGAATTAAGTATTAAAACATAAAACGGATAATTGAGCGTTTTCTCAATTATCCGTTTTTATTAAATCTTCAATTCATATTCATCTTTTAAATCTTTAAAAGAATTAACTATATAACACAAACATTCGTCTAAACTTGCCCATTCTTCAAGTATTTCTTCGTGATTTTTTTTGCAAGCGTACACTCTATTACTAATCGTATCAATAAAAATATCGGTTTGATTATCGCCCTTTTCAACATCTTTCAATTGAGTCCATATTGCACATTTCAACCAATGAATCGGTATATTTTTATGTCTTGCTAAATTTTCTACACGCACATCAAAAGGTTCTTCCATATCAAGTGGTCTCCCAAAAGGTTGTGTTCGTGGTAAACCTAAAATTATAAGCATTGAATTAGCAAAACTAAATTTTCCGGAATTCATTTTAACACTGAAAAGATTAGCACCATTAGTTGTTTTTAATAATTCAATATAATCTCCAGGAAGTGTTATGTCGGAAAAATGTTCGACAAGAAAATCATCAATCAAACTCTGTGTTAGCGCTTCAAAAAACATATATTTACATTTTGGTATTTTTCCTGGCACTAACAAAATAGTCTTGTTCTCTCTGATAACGCAATCAGATGCGTATTCATTTTTTGTCTCTGCGATAAACTTTAAAAACTCCACTTATTCCACCTCAAAAATCAATGAATGTACAGATTCATCACTTCTTTAATTACTTCAATAGCAACTGGCAAGTCAGCAAAGAAATCGTCTGTTCTCGCTTCAATTGTACAGGTTTCGCAACCTGCCTTTTTTAATGCAAGTAAAAATCTTTTATAAATCTCATTTACAGACTCATCTGCATTTTTATTTGGGAAAACGCGTGTTTCAGGTTCTGCAATATGTGCGTGTCTGATTTTACTGACAAAATCGCCTATACCGTCAATATCATCTTTATTATTACAAACATGAAAAAGGTCAGCAAGACCGTAAATGTGGTTAAAATCAGCTTTTTTTGCAAAATCGACACCATCTTTTACTGTATGAATCATCGAGGTTTCACCTATACTGAGTGGTTCAATAACAACATTTACATCATATCTTGAAGCAATTGGTGAAACAATTTTCTTTAAAAATCTCACCATATCTTCATTCGCTTCCTCTGAAGAATAATCTTCTCCGTAGCTTCTTGCATCACCGCTACCGAAAACTACAGACTGAATGCCTAAAGCGCCTGCTCTTTTAAAGCCTTTCTCTAAAAACTCAGTTAATGCTTTTTCATCAACATCTTTACCAACTAACTTTAAATCTCCCGGTAAAAAGTGGTTAGCCGCAAGAACCGGAAACTGTAGTTTTTGGATTTTTTCACAAAACTCATTAAACTCTTCATCACTCGCAAGAGTAATATCTGTAAAATCTGTTTCACCAAAGTCTAAACCACATTTTTTTGCAAATTCATATTTACTAAAATCGCCCCAACCTAAACAGGCTCCT
>JAFSBS010000216.1 GCA_017437165.1 Clostridia bacterium | reverse complement strand
CAGCATCAAAGTACTCATATTTTGTACCGATACAAAGCATTACTTTCGCACTTTTTAAAGCGGCATAAATATACGGTTCATACTCAGTACCTGCCATATCACGCAAAGTAACACGCGAAAAGAATACTTTATAATCCTCTTTTACTAATTCTGTGTAAATATCCTGTGCCAACAAACTATCTTCTGTTCTGTTACCATTTTCATCGGTTTCTTTATAACAGATAAAAACATCATAAGGGTTTTCGTTTTCAACAATTGAAAGAATACTTTTCTGAATTTTATCAATTTCTTTTGCTTCTTCTCTGTAAATTGCTTTTGCAGAATTGTCAGCGTACTCATAGGCTAACTCATAGTTTTTATCATCAAGAATTGACACCGGAACAGTTCTGTGACAAGTTGGTATTTTTCTACCTGTTTTTTTGTCATCAACATATTCAATGCCATATTTACAGAGGACTAACCCCCAATAACTTTCAGGTTCTTCGGGAAATTCTGCTACAATTGACTCGTAAACACCTGCTGCTTTATCAAATTCGTTATTGTATCTTAATCTGTTTGCTCTGTTGAAAAGTTGAAGTTTCTTTTCATCATCTAAACTTGGAACAGTTTGCTTTGTTCCGCAATATGCACATTCAGATACGGTAGCTTTTTCCTGAACCTCGAGGTCACCACCGCATATTTTACATTTAAAAACTGCCATATAGTCAATGCATAATTCACAATGCATAATGCACAATGATTTTATGCCTTTGCCCCCTTGATTTTTTCGTAAGTTGTTTTTTTAACTCTCGTTATTTAAGAAGTTTGCATTTTTGGTTTCTTTCTTCAACTAAAATCAAAAGTGCTTTTGAGGTTTCTTCGAGTGCTTCGCCACTTACAACTGCATTTTCAAATGCATTGAATTTATTTGTAATTTCACTTTCAAGTGAAGAAAGCGCATCGTTTGTCATAGGGTCAGAGTAACGGATTGCTTCGTAAACATTATTTGCAACTGCTTTTGCTTCTTCTGTTGTTGCTTTTGAAATGAGGGTTTCAGCATCAACAGTAAGATTTTTAATGAAAAAGGTTTTTGCTTTTACTTTATCATCAATTTTTGCAACTGTTTCTGCTACAAAATGCGATTTTAAAATAGCAACAACTGATATTAAAGTAATAACTACTAAAACGAGTGCAGTAAGCCAGTTCGGAACATCAGGAATTAACGCTAAAATAACTGCGGCAACTATTGTAACAAAGAGACTTACTAAACTTGTTGTAACAAGTGGTATATTATAAAACACTTTTTGCTTATTTTCCGGTTTAAACGCAAAGTAACCGCAACCAAGTTGTGCTATAAACATAATGTCACAGAAAATATTCGCAACGATAAATGAAGATGATATCTCTGCACCCTCAATGCTTACAACTGGAATAAAGGCAACTAAATTAAAAATTGCAAAGCCTATTGCCCATATAAGAGCATAAATTTTAAATGATGTTTTCATAATAATTACTCCTCAGAAATTAAAGTTTTTCGCCACATTCAAGACAGAATTTTGCACCGTTCGGGATTTCCGCGCCACATTTTGCACATTTCACAATTAAAGATGCGCCACAATCCATACAAAACTTGCCT
>JAFSBS010000215.1 GCA_017437165.1 Clostridia bacterium | reverse complement strand
TTTAAAATCGTGTGTCGCTTCTTCAACACAAGGTTTAATAAGTCTGCCCGTTCTTTTTGTTATAAGTTTTATAATAATTGCAATTGCGGCATCAACATTGTATTCGAGCATTTTAAAGTATTTCGCTCTTTCGTCAGTATCAATACTTTCGTTGATTTCTTCTCCTCGTGGGAATTGATGAAAATTGCTAATTCAGGTTTTGCTATAAGTAACAACCGTTCATCTAAAGTGAAACAATGTTTTCTTGCTTCGTACTGAATTACAGAGTCGAAATAATCTTTTTTTACTTCTGTAAAATAAATAACATCTAACTCAGGAAGTGGTTCTGCAAGATTATCGTAAACTACAAAAGGTTTTTCGCGCCTGTCCATTATAGAGATAAAATCATCTGTAATAGGTTTACCGTTTACAGAAATAAAGTAAAACTGATTACCCTTGTAAATATTAAGACATTGTAAAAGACCTCTTACAAGTGCATTGTTACTGAAATCACCTACAAAACCTATTTTCATATTTGAAACATGATTTTTTTCTATCCAGACACTTGAAATATCTGAAAGTGTTTTTACAGGATACGCTCTTTTGCCATCACCTGCATTTATAACAGGAATTGTAGCATATAATGATGCCGCTCTCGCCGCACCTTTTTTCGGATGATTTAAAACAATAACATCTCCACACGATGACATTGTCATAACTGCATCTTTTAAAGATTCACCCTCTTTAAACTTAAAGTCAAAGTGGGAACCACCCATTCTTGTTGCAGCAGTAGTAAATGCCATTTTTGCGTTTCTGTCCTCTTCATAAAATGCAGTTATAAGAGTACGGTTTGTCATTTCTTTAGCGTATATATGCTGGTTATCTTTTATGAATGTAACAAGATTTATCGCCTCACGCAATTCTTCACGTGTAAAGTCAGTAATATCTATAAATCTTTTCATAAAACCCCTACTTTCTTTAAGAAATTACAACAAAAATGCATAAAACACCATTATCCGTTGAATTATATCACAAATCTCAATGAAATTAAAGAGTTTACGAGCAATTTAATTAAATTTTTACAAATAAAAAAACGACCCACAGAAAAATCTGTGAGCCGTTTTATAATTTTTAATTATGCTTCAACAGGAGCTTCTACAGGACATGAACCTGCACATGCACCACAATCGATGCAAGCATCAGCGTCAATTACATAGATGCCATCGCCTTCAGAAATTGCTTCTACCGGGCAATCTGCTGCACAAGCACCACATGAAATGCAAGCGTCAGTAATTTTGTATGCCATTGTTACTCTCCTCCTTCTTTTGTTTAAACTAAAACTTCTACAAGTTTTATTGTACTCATTGTAACACATCTTTTAAAAAATTCAATAGAAAATTTTTATTTTTAAGAAAAATTTTATTCTATGCCTTTAAGAGCCCCAAGTTCACTTTTTTCTACCTGAATTTTTCCATCTTTAATAATTTTCACATCTTTCTTAGAATAAACCCCGGGTGCCGCTTCAGGTCTTCGTTCAAGTTGAACTTTTACAGTACCCGCTAAAATATTTGTTTCGACAACAGAACCCCTACCTTCTCTTGTTTCCACAATAGCTCCAACTTTTGGCGTTGTTTTATAAAGGTACTCATAAGTTTCCTGTTCATATTTAAGGCAACACATAAGTCTGCCACAAGTTCCACTGATTTTTGTAGGATTAAGCGAAAGACCTTGCTCTTTTGCCATTTTAATAGAAACAGGGTGGAAATCAGACATATACTGACCACAACAGAATGGTCTGCCGCAAATACCAAGTCCACCAAGCATTTTTGCTTCATCACGAACACCAATCTGTCGCATTTCTATTCTTGTTCTGAAATTTGATGCAAGAATTTTAACAAGTTCTCTGAAATCTACTCTGCCGTCTGAAGTGAAGTAGAAAAGAATCTTGCTTCCGTCAAAAGTACATTCTACATCTACAAGTTTCATATCAAGCCCTAACTCAAGAACTTTTTTCTCACAATAAGCGAATGCATCTTTTTCTTTTTTTCTGTTAGCCTTACTGATTTTTACATCTTCTTCGTTTGCTAAACGGATAATAGACTTTAAAGGACGCATAATTTCGCTTTCAGATACATCCTTATTTTCTATAGCGATTTCTCCACACTCAACACCGCGTGAAGTTTCAACTATAACCATATCGCCCTTGTTAAAACTTTTTGAGTCAGGTGAAAAGTAATAGACTTTTCCAACTTCTTTAAATTTGACTCCAACAACTTCTGCCATAATATATCTCCAAGTCTTATTTTTTTCTCAAATTAACACATAACTGTGCTACTAAAAGATTGTAATTAGGATTCCCCTGCGTTAATTTAAGTAATTCATTTGTACTTTCATAAAAATTTAAAATAGTAGATACAGGGAAATGAAAAGCAACTTTTTCTGCTTCCTGTTCCAAATCTTTTATTAACGATGCGCTACCGTTTTTAACTGCCAAAGCATCTCTGAAAAATACCGACAACGCTGTAAGTACTTCTACTATTCGCTGTTTATTACCCTCAAGTGGTGCAGTAGCAGATATTATATCAAATTCATAATTAGATGACAATGCCTCCGAAATATTTTTTACAATTTCAAGCGTTTTTTCTTTAAAAACAAGGTCATTGTCACTTTCACCTATTCTGAAACGTGAAACTCTTGAAAGCACAGTACCTATAACATTATTAGCACTTTCAGACGTAAGAATAAATGCTGTATATGTCGGTGGTTCCTCTAAAATTTTCAAAAGAACATTCTGACTTTCAACTTTCATCAACTGCATTTCAGGAATAATAATTACCCTTACTTTTGATTCATTTGGCGTCTGGTAAGCATCTTCAACAATAGGTCTTACATCTTCATTTTTTCTATAATATTTTCTGTCCGGGTCTTTTGTAATCCTTACTATATCAGGATGAATTTTCTCATCTGATTTTCTACAAGATAAACAGGTATTACAAGGCTCACTATCTGTAGCATCGGGGCAGACATAAATCTTTGCTAAAAGATACGCTATTTCCTCACGTTCTTTTTCAGTTCCGCCATCAACCAGAACGGCATGAGGGCGTCTGCCACCGGAAACTGTTTTTAAAAGTTCCTGTTTTTTTTGTTCGTTTAAACTTCCAATATTAAAACTCATAATTTAATAAATTTTTCCATATCAATAACAAAAATTGTTGCGCCACCGATTGTTATTTCAACAGGTGAAGCACTCAAAAAGCCCTCACCAATAAATGGTGGTGCAGTAGGCACCATCTGTGTTCTTCTCGAACAACAATTTTTGAAAATTTCAATAAGTTCATCTACTCTTTCTTCCTCAACACCCACAAGGAATGTTACGTTACCGGTCTTTAAAAAACCACCTGAAGTAGAAAGTTTAGTTGCCTGAAATGATGATTTGTTCATTTCAGCAAGAAGTTCATTAGCGTCATCACTGTTAACTATACCTATTAAAAGTTTCATAAATGCCCCTCCATATATTTTATTACTATACTTCATTATAAACGATTTTATTAAAATTTACAACCTGATATTTCAAGATTTCTGTTTATAACATCTTGTTTTCGCCACGAAAATGCTCGATTTTCATTATAATCAGTGTCACTCTCGTAAGATGATTTTGCAGTTTCGTAGAATTCTTTAATTGGTGAAGTTTTAATAACTTTATTCATAGGGCAGATATCCTGACAAACATCACATCCCCAGATACATTTACTTATTTTAATAAGTTCGGCTTCTGCTTCTTTTAACTCACCTTTTTTCTGCGTAATTGCAGAAAAGCATCTCTCTTCATCAACAATTCCTGATTTTAAAGCATTGTTTATACACTTTTTTTCACACAAACCACATTTTAAACAATTTGCAATTTCTCTTTTTTCAACAGGAATATCTGAATCGGTAACAATTTCACCGATAAAGCAAAAACTACCATAAATTTCATTTATTAAAAGTGAATTTTCGCCTTTCACACCAAGCCCTGAAAGACACGCCGCTTTTACTTCATCAATAGGAGAATTATCGCAGAAATACTCAAATGTATTCCCGGGGTATTCCTCCCTTAAATACAACACTGTTTTTTCTAAATATTCGCCACAAATTCTATGGTAATCATCAGGTACTGCATATTTTGAAATATTTGAATTTTTGTAATATTCCTCTCCTAAATAATACGGAAACAGATAAACAATTACACTCTTTGCATCTTTCGGAATACGATTTTTAGCTCTGCATTCAAACAAATTATTTTTCAAATCATTAAAACTGCAAACACCAACAGGTAACATATTATAAAAAGGTAAATCTTTTATATCAAACTCCTTAAACATGACTCAACGCAATCATTACAGGAATTGTCAATACAGAAAGAAGTGAGCAAAAAGCCACTACTGTCGATGCAACACCTGTATCCTTTCCGTATTTTGCTGCAAACATTACTGTATTTGTAGCACTCGGCACAGATGCCGAAATCATACAAGCGGTAATAATCGTTCCTGAAAGACCAATCAATTTAAAAATCGAAAACATAATTGAAGGCAATACTAAAAGTTTCAAAACAGCAACAAGATAGTTTTGTTTTTGCCTGAACATCGCTTTCAAATCTGAATTTGCAATATAAGTGCCTAAAAATATCATTGCAAGCGGGGTATTTAAGTTCGCAATATGAGTAACTGTACCATTTACAATTTCAGGCAAATTGATACCCGATACAAATAATGGTAAACCAACGGCAACTGATAATACACCGGGATTCAGAATTATAGTTTTAATTTTAAATCCATCATCACTTTCAGTACCTTTTTTCATTAACCATATACCGTGGACAAATGAAAGTATATTGAACGCAACAACACCCGCCGAGCAATAAAACACACCTTCACTTCCTAAAAGTGATTGACAGAGCGGCAGCGCCATATACCCCATATTGCCGTAACTTACAGCGTACTTATAAATTGATGAATTGTCTTTATCTTTTCTGAAAAATGGGATAACTATAAAAATACCAACAACAAGTGTTGCGAACATACAAACAAATGCAAGTAAAAACGAACTTATTGTTTCTTTGTTGAACTCCATATTTAAAAATGATTGTACAATAACAACCGGTGTAATTACATAAAAAAGTAAATCATTTGATAACTTTGCAGTAGTTTGCTTAAAAATACCAATGCGGTCGGCTATAAAACCGACCGCAACTATCAGGTAAAGAATAGCAACTTGCTGTGCAGCCATCGACATATTCTGAATAAACATTGTTTACCCCTTTTCGTCGTTAAAATCCATTCCTGTTATTTCTTTTTTTCATTTCTGCAAGTGAAAGCATTGCATTACCGTCAATATTAGGTTGAACCACAGGTTCATTTTCATCTGTCAAAACAATTTCTTTGACAGGTGCTTTTTCGTTAACTACAGAATTCTGGCGTTTTCTCTTTCTTACTACTTTAACGCCATAGTTGAATTCACCGTCATCTTCTTTTTCTTTTTCTGCTTCTGAGAAAACGAAATCTTCATCATCATCGTTATTATCATATAAATCAGCATAAGAAAGTCTTCCAAAATCTGCCGGTGCAACTTCTTCATCGCCTACCACATCATCAAAAGAAATGTATTCTTCGTAAATTTCGTACTCATCGTCATCACTTGTAGTATAAGTTACTTGTTCAGGTGGTGCAACAGTAATTTTTTCATTTCTTTTTTCAACAACAGGTGTAGGTGTCTGAGACTTTTTAGCAGATACCATCGGTGGTGGAGCAGGTTTTCTTATAGGTGTTTCAACTGCTGCACTTACACCTTTTACTGCGATATCCACTACATCTTCAACAGAAGTTCTTGCAGCTTTTCTCGCTTCTTCTGCTTTACGAGCCATTTCTGCTTTACGCATTTCTTCTAATCTGCGCGCTTCTTCTGCCTGACGTTTTGCTTCTTCCATTTTGCGCCTTGCTTCTTCTCTGAGTCTTGCTTCTTCTGCCTTTCTCAATTCTTCAGCCTTACGCGCTTCTTCTAAACGTCTTGCTTCTTCTTCAGCTTTTCTTCTTGCTTCTTCTGCTCTTCTTGCTTCTTCAAGACGGCGCATTTCTTCAATGCGTCTCGCCTCTTCCGCCTTACGAGCCTCCTCTGCTAATCTTGCTGCTTCACGTCTTCTGACTTCTTCAGCAATTCTTGCTTCTTCAGCCTTACGTGCTTCCTCTGCTTTTCTTTGTTCCTCAAGAAGACGGGCTTTTTCCGCAATTCGTGCCTCTTCTGCACGTCTTGCCTCTTCAGCTTTTTTTATAAGTTCTGCTTTACGTTCTTCTTCAAGTCTGATTCTTTCTGCTTCAGCACGTTTTCTTTCTTCTTCAAGACGTCTTGCTTCTTCTGCACGTCTTGCTTCTTCTGCTTTTCTTGCCTCTTCCGCTTTGCGAGCTTCTTCGCGTTTTCTGAGTTCTTCGGCAATTCTCGCTTCTTCTGCCTTACGTGCTTCTTCTGCTAATCTTTTTTCTTCAGCGATTCTCGCCGCTTCTGCACGTTTTGCTTCTGCTGCTAAACGCTTTTCTTCAGCAATTCTTGCCGCCTCTGCACGTCTTGCCTCCTGTGCCAAACGACGTTCTTCCGCTTTTCTTTCAGCCTCCGCTTTTTTTGCTTCTTGCGCTAAACGGCGCTCTTCAGCTCGTCTTGCCATTTCTGCACGTTTTGCTTCTTCAGCCAGACGACGTTCTTCCATTTTTCTTTCTTTTTCCGCCTGTTTTGCTGCAGCCGCCGCTTCCATTTCTGCTATTTGTTCAGGAGTGAGAACTTTTTTAGGTCTGCCTCTGCCGCGTTTTTCTTCAGGTGGTATCGGTTCAGGAATAGGGTTCTTTCTCGGCCTACCTCTGCCACGTTTTACTTCTTCAACCGGTGTTTCTTGATTTTCTGTTGGTTGAATCTGAGATACCCCCGAAACAGTAGTTGCAACTTCAGGGAGTGGATTTTTTCTTGGTCTGCCACGACCACGTTTAACTTCTTCAACCGGAGTTTCTGTTACCGGTGAGGGGGTTTCCTCAGGAAGCGGATTTTTTCTTGGCCTACCTCTTCCACGTTTAACCGGTTCTGAATTTACAGGTGCAGTATAAACCGGTGTAACCGGAGTTTCTTCAGGAATATAATTTGCATCCGCTGTGTAAGAATTTACATCACTATAACTCTGAACATCACTTTCATAAGAAGGTGTAGTTGAATATATATCATTTTCGCCACTGTTTTCAGAGAATTCATTTTCATTCTCTTTGAATGGATTTGAATCGCTGTAACTGTAAACCTCGTTATTTTCTTCTATTAAATTTTCAATATCACCATTTTGGCCATCTGATTCAACAACAGAATTTTCTTCAACTTTAACTTTAGTTTTTTCTTCTGTTTCTGATTGAACCGGACGTGATGTAATTATCGGTAAAGAATCATCTGTACGTTTTGGAATACCTGCATTAGTTGCAATAATTTCTTCTTCGTAATCGTCATCTTCTTCAGGAATACCGTTATCGTTTCCATAGTAATCTTCACGATTTGATTTAAAGCCAATTCCGAGAGAAGCAAAAATATATGAAACAATAAAAATAAGACAAGCAATATCAGCGAAATTAAACGGACTACCTTCAACTGTACCTCTGCCGACAACAATCAATACTAATCTTGGAATTGTAATAAGTCCTGCAAAAAGTGCTGCTGAAAGTCCATAACCATAAATTCCCCACATACTGTCTTCTGTAAAAATACCTGAAGTAATTCTTGCGAATGTAAGGAAGAAAAGCATAAGAAATACAAGCATAATTATTTCAAACAGCAACTCTGAAACACTTGTAAAACTTATAGCATTCATAAGTTTTGAAACGAGTCTTGTAATAGCCCAACACAAAGGTGAAAGTGCTAAAACTTTGAACTCTTTGTACTGACCTTTACCGGTTAAATGCGAAATCGCATATACACCTATATAAAAAATAGATAAAACTGCAAAAACCAACTGGAGAATTACAAACGCTCCACCATTATCAGTAATATTCTGACTTAATGTCGGGAAATACGCAGACATAGCCTGTCTTGATGGAAGAATTTTGAATAATACTGAAAATACATCAATTAAGAATGCTACACCTAAAACTGAAGAAGAAACACCCAAAAGCATATTTTTACCTTCCGGCAATTTCGGTGATGGCACTTCTTTACTCATAAATGAAAGGATAATAAATGCACCGACAACCAACAGAAGAACACCATAAAGTAAATAGATAATTCCGCTGTCTTCAGTATAAAAGCCTGTTTTATTATCAACCAAAGCTAAAAGTTCATAAACTCTTACCGGTAACGCAATAAGTGTTGCAATGGCAAATATGAACAATAAATAACGCAATTTAATTGCTTCATAAGCACCTTTAATTCGCTTCATAACTTAACCCTTTCTCTCATATTTCAGAAAAAACTGAACATTATCTCTCATCTAAAGGAATATATTTTGAAGTGCCTGTTGCACTTTTTCTCTCATCAATAGAAACATATTTTGCGGGGGCAGCAACACTCTTATAAGCAGGTCTTATAACTCTGTTACCTGCAATAAGTTCTTCAATTCTGTGAGCAGACCAACCCGCTACACGAGCAATTGCAAAAAGCGGTGTGTAAAGGTCTTCAGGAATTCTTAACATCTGATAAATAAGACCTGAATAAAGGTCAATATTGGCACAGATTTTTTTGTTCTGACCCTTTTCTTTTGCAAAAATTTCAGGTGTGAGTTCTTCAATAAGTGAAAGCGCTTTGAATTCATCAGCAAAACCTGCTTTTTCTGCAAAACTCTCTGCTTCTGCTTTAAGTATTTTTTCACGAGGGTCAGAAAGCGTGTAAACTGCGTGGCCCATACCGTAAACAAGACCACTGCCGTCACCGGCTTTTTTATTTATTACGTTTCTAAGGAAATCAGCAACCTGACCTTCGTTTGTAATATCACTTACATCTTTCTTTAAGTAATCGAGCATCTCAACAACTTTAATGTTTGCACCACCGTGTCTCGGACCTTTCAGTGAACCAATACCTGCAGCAAGGGCAGCGTATGTATCCGTACCGCTTGAAGAAAGTACTCTTGTTGCAAACGCAGAGTTGTTACCTCCACCGTGTTCTGCGTGAAGAATAAGACAAAGGTCTAAAAGTTTTGCTTCTTCATCTGTAAAAGTACGGTTTGAACGGGTTGTATAAAGAATTGACTCTGCAGTTGAATGTTCAGGTTTAATAGGATGAATGTACATACTCTTTTTGTAGTAATGCCTTCTTTTAACCTGATAAGCATAAGTCATAATTGTAGGCAACTGTGCTAAAATCTGTAAACTCTGACGAAGAACATTTTCAATTGATAAATCGTCAGGATTATCGTCATAAGAATAAAGCGCAAGTACTGAACGTGCAAGTTTGTTCATAATATTTGGTGATGGCGCTTTAATAATCATATCTTCAATGAAATCTTCAGGAAGTTCTCTCGCAGCCGCAAGAATTTTTCTGAAATTCTCAAGTTGCTCTTTTGTTGGTAGATTGCCAAAAAGGAGTAAATAAGAAACCTCTTCGTAACCAAAGCGGTTTTCGCTTCTACAACCTGTAACTATATCATTCAAATCAATACCGCGATAAATGAGTCTGCCTTCAATAGGAGTTCTTTCGCAGTCTTTAATATAGTAGCCTTCTACCGAGCATATTTTGCTAAGACCTGCCATAACGCCACTACCGTCACGATTACGAAGGCCTCTTTTAACATCAAATTTTTCAAAGTATTCCTGAGAAATCGCACTATTCTTTTTTATCTCATCACAAAGTGGTGTAAGCGCTTCATTAGGAATAGGTGAAATATATGTCGGCAAAATTTCCACTCCAATCTTTTTGTCGTAAGTTATTAAATGAAAAAATAATTCATATTATTTTATAACAAAACAAAAGAAAAGTCAATAATAAAAGCAAAAGGATGGTATCATAAATATTATGAAAAATTATTTAATTTCAATCGTTTTTATATTCATTTCGCTAATAATTACACCTGTCGCACTATTAAGTGGTAATATCACTCAGTCAAAAGTTTCCCCGAACACCACTGTTCAAGGTGAAACCGATACTGAAGAAATCACATCAAATTCATCCGGCGATATCACCGAAGACAGTATAACAGTATTTTTAAGTGATACAAAGAAAAATTTAACTGTGAGCGAATTTGAATATGTGTGTGGAAGTGTAGCGGCAGAAATGCCACTTATGTACCACGAAGAAGCATTGAAAGCACAGGCAATTGCCTGTTATACAAACAGTTTAAGACTAAAAAACTACGAAAACAAATCAACACTTAATGGTGCAGATATTTCAGACAACCCTGCGACTCACCAGGGGTATTTGACAAGAGAAGAACGCAAAGAAAAATGGGGCGAAGACTATCAGAAATACGAATCCAAATTAGAAACAATTGTAAAATCTGTTGAGGGCGAATATTTAACCTATGAAGGTGAATATTGCCTGTGTGCTTTTTCTGCAATATGTACAGGCACTACAGAAAGCGCAGAAAATGTGTGGGGAGAAAAAATCCCATATTTAGTAAGTGTAAAAAGCAGTGGTGACACACTTTCCCCACAATATTCATCAACTAATACATTCACTAAATCGCAATTTATATCAATAATGAAAGACCTCGGAGTTTCAATAAATTCAAAAGTAAATTTAAAAGATATAATAGGCAAAAGCAAAACTTCAAAAGCAGGAACTGTTTTAAAAATTGAAATAAATAAAAAGAGCTTGACGGGTGAACAAATAAGAAATGCATTTTCTTTAAGAAGTTCTGCATTTAAAATAACCGCAACCGAAAATGAAGTTACTTTTAAAGTAAGCGGTTACGGTCACGGAGTCGGAATGAGCCAGTATGGTGCAGACTTTATGGCACGACAAGGCAGTACTTACGACGAAATTTTAAAGCATTATTACAAGGGTGCGGAAATTAAGAAATAAACAATCACTCCGATTGAAAAACCAAATTTTTCAATCGGAGTGTAATTTCAAATCACTGCACCGCAAGAAAATCAGATAACAGACGTTCCTTCCCATTCTTTAGCAGGGCTTACTTCAAGAAGCTTTGCAATTGTCACTGCAACATCTTTAATTGAAATTGCACCTAATTCTTTACCTTTTTCGAAGCGATTGCCGCAGAACACAATCGGAATTGTCATATCCTCAGGAATATCATCACCATGGCAACGGTCGTGACCACCGTGGTCTGCAAGAAGAATTATTGTGTAATCATCAGGAATACTGTTTTTGAGTTTTTCTGTACAAGAGAGAGCCTTGCTTACACTCTTCATATATTGCTCGCTCATCCAACCGCAATCGTGACCGCCGACTTCATCTGTTTCTCCTAAATAAAGGAACAAAAAGTCCGGATTTTCCTCATTTATGTATTTTATTGCCGCATCTGTAATCTTTGTATCGGTATCGCTTTGTTTGTGTTGATTTAAACAAAGTGCTGTGTGAAGATGGTCAGGTCTTGACAAATCCCTGAGTTCTTCCCATGTGTAGAAAAATGCACATTTCTTGTCATGGTTATCAAGACGATCAAAAAGGCTTTCAATAGGTCTTACCTGCGGTACATAAGTATTTGATAAAATACCGTGGCGCATCGGGTCAACACTGTGGAATAAAGCCAGATGACAAGGAAGTGTTACAGATGGCATAACAGTCTGTGCTTTAAGAGAATATGTACTTTCTTTTATAAGCTTTTCTGCAAATGGATTACCGCACTGCATCATACCATCAGGACGCATACCATCAACTAATACTAAAATTACTTTTTCTGACATTTTAAGTCCCCATTTCTTTAATATTACTTTTTAATTTTCACAGTAAACTCTGTACCCTTGCCAATTTCACTTTCCACTGAAATTTCATAATTATTTCTTTCAGCAATTTTTTGCACAAGAGCAAGTCCTAAACCATTACCTTCTTCTGCGTGAGAAGTGTCACCCTGATAAAATTTATCAAAAATATGTGATTGGGTTTCCTCATCAATTCCGCACCCCGTGTCTTTTATTTTCACCGTAACAAACTCTTCGTCTGACGTCTGAATCAGCGACACGGTACCGCCATTCTCCGTAAATTTAAAGGCATTTGAAAGAAGATTGTGCCAGATAATATCTAAAAACACAAAATTATCATTTATAATAACTCTGTCTTCCATATCGGCTATAAATTCAATATTTTTTTCTTCCCATACTTCTTCAAAAGACAAAGCACAGTCAGAAAGCTGGCGACATAAATCGTACTCTTTTTTCTCGGGTAAAATTTTTCTGTTTTCAATTTTACTTAGTCTTAAAATATTTGTAACCAAATCCGAAAGTTTTTCTGTACTTTCTATTACTATTTCAATATATTCTTCTCTTATTTTTTCCGGTAAATCCTTATCTTTCAACGCAGTTGTGTAGTTGTTTATAATTGATAACGGCGTTTTTATTTCGTGCGAAACATTTGAAATAAAATCATCTTTTAATGATTCAATACTGTTAAGTTCTGCAACCATTGTATTAAAATCCCGGAACATAATATTTATATATGAATTATCTTTGAGACTTTCATCAAGTTCAATTTCAACCGAAAAATCGCCCTTTGTAACTTTTCTTGTTGCTTCGCTTATTTTCTGCAAATGTTTGCTGTAATTCACTTTTACGAAATAAAGAATAAGTCTGTAAACAACTGCCGCCATTATAAGATAGTACGCAATATACCACAAGCCATACTTGGTAAAAAGAACCGAAAAATTAAACTCAAACATAAGCGGTGGAATAAGGGCTAAAACCAACGCTATTGTAACTGCAATTATATATCCTTTAACCGAAAAAAACGAAACATCTTCAGGCAATGTCCTATGAACTGTTTTTTTCTTTGCCCTCTCGTTATTTATAATACTTTTCATTTTAATACCGCTTTGTAACCAAGACCGTGAATTGTAACAATTTTAAAATCTTCACAAGACGCAAATTTTTCCCTGATTTTAGTGATATAAACATCAACTGAACGAAGACTTGTACTACTGTCAACACCCCAGAATTCATCAAGGAGTTGTGAACGCGAAAACGTCTTTTTGGGATATGACAGAAGTTTATAAAGTATATTAAATTCTCTTACTGTCAAAGGCACAACTTCATCATTTACAGTTGCAGTCATTTCATCCGCATCAAGAGTAAGTTTACCAATATTTATTTTTCTGTCAGAAATAATATTGGCTCTGCGTAAAATAGCACCAACTCTTAAAAGTAATTCGTCCAAATCAATAGGTTTCACCATATAATCATCAACGCCCAGATTAAAACCTTTTTCTTTGGAAGCATAATCATCTTTTGCTGTCATAAAAATTATGGGAATGTTTTTGTTTATTTTTCTGACATTCTCAAGAAAAGCAAAACCATCTGTTTTGGGCATCATAATATCTGAAATTATCATATCGTAAAGACTGTTGTACATAACATTATAGGCTTCATCAGCTGTAAAACAACCCGTTGCAGAATAGCCGTTTTTTATAAGATGTGAACAAACAATCTGATTAAGTTTAATATCATCTTCAACAACTAAAATATTAACCAAAACAACACACCTGCCCTTTTCTTTCTGAATAGAATAACGCTTAAAAATATTTTACCATAATCTTTCTGCTATTACAACTAAATTTTATCTTCAATTATACTTGCATTTTTTTTAGAAATGTAGTAACATAACTGTATATCTGCGTTTTAATTGAAATTCCCTCGAAAATCTTAACATCATCTTAACAAACGTTAGTTTTTCGTAAATATTATGTGTATTTTTCGGGAATGTTTTCACTGGTTTTATATCAGGAGGTAAAGAATGTTTAAAAAATTATTGAAACTTGCGCAAAAAGATTTATATATCCAGGCAGTTTCTGTTTTTGCTATACTCTTAAGTATAACCGTTGTTGCAGTAGCGTACATAAAAACTACTTCAGATGATAAAAAAGTGGATAACACTAACACATCTTACAATTATGAAACTTTGCCGGGGCAGACTGAACTTTCAACAAACGTTGCGGTAATTTCTCCATTCAGCACAACATTACCGCAGATTACTGATGATAGCGGTTGGCAGAACACTCCTGTTACCCAGCAACAAAACCCTGCCGGTAACGGCAATTCTTCACTTTCTTCATTAGGAAAAACCGAAATTCTTTCAAAAATGACTGCAGCAATTAACTATACAAAATCATACAAAGGTAATCTTGCTGTTCATCACTCTGAAAGTTTTATTGCAAATATTACTGAATGTACAGGCGGTGCAATCGGTCAGAGAGTTGCTAATGCTCTTGTAGGTGCAGTTGTTAAACCTACTGACCAGACACTTAATTTTTCAAATGGTAGTGCAGTTACAAACGAGGGTGAAACAACGCAGATTCTCCTACCGAAAAATGCTTCATTTTCACTTTCTGCAGATGGTGTAAAATCTGCAAATGCCTATCAGGAAGGTAACCTTTCAGTTTATATAGTCACTCTTGTGCAAGAAAACGTTGACCAGGTAAAAATTCCACATCACAACTCAAAAGGTATCGGTTACCTTGATGTTTCTTCTATTGACCTTATGGGTATGACCATTACAAGTGGTGAAATCCAGTATTTAGGTTCAAGCATTATGATAAAAGTTAACCCTCAGGGTTACGTCACTTACGCAAGATACTCAATTCCACTTCATGTTTATGGTGAAGGTGCAAAGGGTTCTTTAAGTGGTTATGCCGTATTTGATGGTGAACAGACTGAAATCTGGGAATTGCCATTATAAACTAATTTGTTAAAATACCGAGCAATCGGAAAAATAAAAGTATATTATTGATAAGGATGGAAAAGAATGGGTATTAAAGAGACTGCTATTAAATTGGCTGTTAAGAAGGGAGTTAAATATCTTAAAGAAGATGTTGACAAAAACTCAATCAAATTGATTGATAAAGGTCTTAAACTTACAGAAGGTAAAGACCTCTACCACAACGCACTTTTAAAACTCAGAGAAGGTATGATTGACCCGAATCACGAATGGGCAAACTTTGTTAAACATATTATTGAATATGTTGACGCAGACATTATTGAAAAACTCGTACCACCTTTTATGAGTGCTTTTATCCGTGGTTACGAATTAAGAAAAGCAGCTCAAAAGAAATATGATTGTAATATTCCGTGGGCTATTCTTTTAGACCCTACCACCGCTTGTAACTTAAAATGTACAGGTTGTTGGGCTGCAGATTACTCAAAAGCAAGTCAGTTAACTTATGATGATATTACAAACATCATCAGACAAGGTAAAGAAATCGGTACATTCGTTTATCTTTACACAGGTGGCGAACCACTTATGAGAAAGAAAGACCTTATAAGAATCTGTGAAGAAAATCCTGAATGTCTTTTCATTTCTTTCACAAATGGTACTTTAGTTGACGATGCTTTTGCAGATGATGTAAAACGTGTTGGTAACTTATTACTCACAATCTCTATTGAAGGTAACGAAGAAACAACTGATGCACGTCGTGGTAAAGGTACATATAGTAAAGTTATTTCGGCTATGGAAAAACTCAAAGCACGCGGTATTCCTTTCGGTGCTTCACTTTGCTACACAAAAATGAATGCAGACGTTATCGCTTCTGACGAATATGCAGATTTCCTTATTGATTTAGGTGTTATTTTTGCTTGGTACTTCACATTTGTTCCTGTCGGTGCTGACGCTACAAACGAACTTATGGCTACTGCAGAACAACGCGAACTTATGTACAATCAGATAAGAAAATGGCGTTTCCAGAAAGGCGCTCAAAAACCAATTTTCACAATCGACTTCTTCAATGACGGTGAATATGTTGGTGGTTGTGTTGCCGGTGGTAAGCAATATTTCCATATCAGTGCAAATGGCGACTGTGAACCTTGCGTTTTCGCTCACTATTCAAATGTAAATATTAAAGAAGCAACTCTCATTGATGCGCTTCAAAGCCCTATCTTTATGGCTTACAGAGAGCGTCAACCATTCAGTTCAAATATGCTTCGTCCTTGTCCTGTTATGGACCAACCGGGTGCTCTCAAGAGAATGGTTGAGGTTTCAGGTGCTAAATCTACTGACCTCAGTTGTCCTGAACCGGTTGAAGATTTATTCAACAAAATTGTTGATGTTTCTGCTAAGTGGAAAGAAACTGCTGACAGAATGGAAAAAGAACACGGTTTTATTAACTTCAGACTCAGAAGTATAAGTATTTATGACGAAGCTGAAGCAAAACACGTAAAAGACTACAAAGATTTCGAATAAAATCAAAAATAGGCATCGATTTTTACCGATGCCTATTTTTAAATAAGTGAGAATAATTATGGAAAAACTTTTAGAAAAACAATTAGAAAGAGCAAAAAATCCAGAAAGTGCCGGTATTTCTTCAAAAGTTATAAGCGAAATGCTTGAGGAAATGGAAAGAGAAGATTGCGAACTTCATAGTCTTATGATTCTCCGCCATGGCAAAGTTGCAGTTGAAACATATCAGGCACCGCTTAAAGCAAGTGACACTCACATGGTTTACTCGGTCAGTAAAAGTTTCCTTGCTACTGCTTATGGTTTTGCTTTAGATGAGGGGCTTTTAGCAAAAGAAACTAAATTTCTTGATATATTCCCTGACTACAAACCAAAAAGGCAAGATAAATATTTAGAGAAACTTACAATTGACCACCTTGTTTCTATGACGAGCGGTAAAGCAGCGGGTGTAAAAGGAAGAAGCGACCCCGATTGGATAAGACTCTTTTTAAGTTCCAAATGGGCTTTCGAACCCGATACAGACTGGCGTTATATAAACGACAACTTCTATGTTGCTGCAGCGGCAATTACAAGAGTTGCAAAAATGTCTGTTACAGAGTATTTAACTCCTCGCCTTTTCGAACCACTTGGTATTGATGTACCTGTATGGGAAAAATCTCCACAGGGAATTGAAGCAGGTGGTTGGGGTCTTTTCTTAAAAACAGAAGATATAGCAAAGCTTATTCTCTGCTATATGAATGGCGGTAAATACAACGGTGAACAGGTAATTCCTGAATGGTGGACAAAAGAAGCAACAAGTTACCGGAATGACAATTCAGGTTCACAATCAAAACCTGATTGCAAAGCTGGTTATGGTTATGGTTTCTGGCGTTGTGCAGGAATGGAAAACACCTATCGTTGCGAAGGTCTTTACTCACAATACGCAATCGCAATTCCTGATTATGATGCTTGTGTAGTTACGACAAGTACAAACTCAAATCTTCAACAGACACTTGATATTATATGGAAATATATTAAAGATGCGTTTATTGAAGAAACTGACACAGAAGATTCTGTTAAATGCGAATTAGCTCCTGAAGTGCCACCTCTTGTTACAGAAAGGAGTGCTTTAGAAAAAGAAATTGAAGGTAAAGTTTATTCTTTAAGAAAACCTATTTTTGTAAACAAAGCGGCTCACCTTCCTGTAAGTGCATTACCCATGCCTGTTGTTTATTACCTCCCTAATCCGGGCGGTAATATGACAGATATTTCTTTCAACTTCAATGAATACGGTTTCCATTTCAGTTGGTCTGAAGACGGTGGCGAAAAGAATACTATTCCTGTTGGTATGAACGGCACACCGCTTAATGGCGAAATTCATTTAAGCGGTCTTACTTATAAAGTTATTTCAGACGCACACTGGGAAGATGAAAAAACTCTCACAATTACAATAAGAGCACTTTCTGCAGTAGCAAAAAGAATTCTCACATTCAAATTTGATGGTGACAAAATTGCTATGTACCCTGATGTTTACCCCGGTCTTGAAAAGAAAGCAAGAATTCTGGGTGATACATTGAAAAATGTATTAAAAGGTGCATATTTCCATGCGTGGATTGACTTTTTAGTTCCGAGGATGAAGAAGATACTTTTCCCGAAGCACACGGGTAAGGTTAGGAAATAGGAACTAGGAACTAGGAATCAGGAACAAGAAATTAGTTGAAGGAGAAGAAATGAAAAAGGTAGATAACAATTCTTTTTTAGAGTTTTTAGAAAAAGATATTATTAAAAACTTCTATTTGTGCGATAACATTGTAAATAGTGGTAAAGATGGTTATGCAATTAAATCTGTTGAAATTTACACTACAGATGGTACTCCAAGTGATGATTATGTTGTTTTAACAGAAAATATATTTGATGAATTGATTATTGAAGTTAAAACAAGCACTGAAATTCTTATCTCTGATATTTTTTCGCACATTAAAAGGGTTGCAAAAAAATATAAAAAATTACGAATTGGTGCTAATAACATTAATTTCTTTAGCTCTACAATTTTTAAAAAATATTTTAAATTACAAAAAACTTATTATGCAGATTTTGGCATATTTGCACACTTCTCAAAGAATGATTTAATAGAATTTGATATCCCGCAAAATGTGTCAATTCAAACTGAAACTGATTTTTCAAAATATTCTAATTGTGATGACGAAAACTGGGATGGTCTTGAATCTTTAATCAAATACAAAAATGAAACCGACAAACTCTTTGTAATAAAAGAAAACGATGAGTTTTGTGGCTACTTAATGGCAAATAACTCATATAAAAACATTTATGATATAGCAAATGT